>JAKIUD010000068.1 GCA_021647765.1 Desulfuromusa sp.
GCTGAAACTCTTTCTGGACAAAATCCAGATCGATGAATTTGATTACAAATTGAGATAAACAAAGTTGAGTGTCCACGATGTTGTGGCACTAAAATGTGTCCACGATGTACTGGCACTCAACATCTAACATTTATTATTAGCGAGAATTTAATCAATGGATCAGGGAATAAGTCAACAAGAACAGGACAGACCTACTCACCAAATCGCCGATGACGAGATTGATCTGGTGCAACTGTTCCAGATTTTATGGAAACGTAAAAGTTTGATTCTTATTGTTACCCTCTTCTGTCTGCTTGCTGGTATTGGCTATGCGTTCTTGAAGAAGCCTGTATATGAATATACAACGGCTGTGCAAATTGGAACTGCTCTTGTCGGTGGCAGCGATTCGGCAGTAAAAACCGGGATAGAAGCCTCTCCAAGCGTCAAGTTGAAGCTTGAAAAAGTCTACATTCCGATGGCAACAAGACAGCTAAGTGGCAAATATGATAACCGCTTAGGTTCTGCAAGGGTTAAAGAGAATAAAAACAGTAACATTTTGCTCATAACCTCAAAAGGTGGGGAGGATGATCACCAGTTTTTTGAAGATTTACACACAATAGCTATTTCCCCACTTATCGCTAATCACCGTGAACTGATCGCAGCCTCTAAAAAACAATATGAAATCTTAGCCCAGAGAGCCAAGTTGATTCTCAAAGATTTAGAAGACCCCAAGATTTTTGCTATGGATGAAAATACTGTAAAAGGAAAAATTGAATCGGCCCAACTGGATTTAGCTGGGATAGATGGTCAGAAAATAATACTCCTGGCCAAGAAAAATGGTTTGAAAGAAACAAAAAAATTACTACGCGATCAAATATCTCAAATAGAAAAAAACTTAAAAATATCCTATGCCAAAAGAGACAAGGTTATCGCGGAAGTAAAAGACGAAGCTAAGGCGATGACATTTTTAATGTTAAATAGTGATATTCAGCAGAATGAAAATCGCCTGGCAACACTGCGGGAACGTTTGAATGTTGGTTTAGAGAATGAGAACCAGAAAATTGCAGGACAACTTGCCGAAAATTTACGCCTGCGAAAATCACAAATGACCAGAATTGATGAATTTAAAAGCCAGTTGGTTCAGTTGCAGGCACAGCGTTCAAGTGAACAGGATAGGCAGCGGAGTAAAATTTCTGAAGCTGAGAACAAAATTAATTTGTACCAGGATACCAAGGTGCTGGGTTTCGCGTCGCGCTCTGTGAAACCAGTGGGTTCAGGAAAAACTCTTATAGTTGCATTAGCGGCAATGCTGGGTCTGATGGGAGGTGTCATGTCGGCGTTCTTCGCCGAATTTATCGCAAAGGTGCGACAGCAGCAACAAAGTTAGAGGGGGCTTTTGATTCAAGTCAAAGGCAATATTTTCCGCGATGAAAGGCTGCTGGTATCTGTTGTTGACGCTTTAAGTCAAGTCATAAAGGTTTTGCACCTACAGATTTTCACAGATTCTGACCGCGGCTAGAAAAAAGGTTGTGATGCAACAAGATCATCCTGGAAATATCATCTCGATAGTGGTGGTACGGAGAAATTACAAAGAAGATGAATAAACATGAGATTATCACAATTTGAAATAGAAAATATTCTAAAAATAAATCGTAGCGTTTTTGGTTCTGAGGTGAAAATCTACCTTTTTGGCAGCAGAATCGATGATAATGCAAAAGGTGGAGATATTGATCTGTTCATTGAATATGATGGAGCAGATAAATTTGCTAAAAAAATGGATTTTTTGTCAAAGCTGCAAGAAGTTATAGGTGAGCAAAAAATAGATGTTATTTTTTCATCTATGACTGGCAGATTCATAGAGCTAGAAGCAAAAAAAGGAGTTGAGTTGAATTTGACAAAAATTAAAGTTAAAAGATATCTAAACGAATGTGATAGGCATTTGCAACGGATAGAAGAAGCTTATGACGATATTAATCCTCTACTTCCATTATCGGTCGAGAAATATATAAATCTAACCAAAGATGAGGTTCAGGCTATTGATCAGTATCTCTTCAGATTTGCAAAGCTGCAAGACACATTGGGAGATAAGCTTTTTAGATTGATTTTAAAAGAGTATGAACCAACCGATGAAATATTGCCATTTATAGATATGTTGAATAAACTGGAAAAATTAGGTTTTATAAATAGTGCAAGAGAGTGGATGAATTTGCGAAAAATAAGAAATGAAATTTCGCATCAATACGATGATGAACCGGAAGAAATGTCTCAAGCTATCAATAATATCTTGAATCATAAAGAGATAATTAAAGAGATATATTTAAAAGTGAAGAAAAAATCTGAGGGTTTAATAGGTGGCTAAAGTTAAATGCAGTAT
Source organism: Desulfuromusa sp. (assembly GCA_021647765.1). GTDB lineage: Bacteria > Desulfobacterota > Desulfuromonadia > Desulfuromonadales > Geopsychrobacteraceae > Desulfuromusa. Next base: position 2,354 of record JAKIUD010000068.1, read on the forward strand.
GAGCCGCGATGAAAATCTATCAACTTCTGTATTTAAAGGTTCAAATCATAGAGGTAAAGTTGTTGAAGTAACAGATCTTGAGACCTTGGCAGTTGTTGACGAAAATCTGGAGAAAAACATAATTGTATGGGCGTCCCTCTTGCCCCTGACTATCAACTGTGGAAGCTTGTGAGGATGAGACTTAACCAGATAGCTAAAACGGGCGGCAAAGAATATTGTGCAATTGTGCAGCCTGACAACGTCAGCTTGAACAAAGCATCCATTATTGAAAGATGTATTCGGCGCATGCGGGAAGAGTATGAAGCCGACAAAAGCCTCTCCAGTTCTACCCACTTGGATGCCTTAATTCTGAACATTGAGCCTTAGCTCCAAAATGAATGGTTTTAGAGCTCTCCAATTATATCCGGTTGTATCCGCGGCTGAAAATGGTAGTAGCTTTGCTATTGCCGAGAATATTTTTATATCGATATCGAAAGCTTTGGGTGATTGATGCGATATTGAGGGATAAATTACTTAACCCGAAGCTCAAAAGGTTCCAGCTTTATATCTTTCATAGCTTTCGTCCGCCCTTGTCCGTGTGCGTACGCGGCTAAGAAAAAGTTGTAGGTTTTTTTCTGAGAGATGAAAACCGATTAAAGTCTGTATTTCAAGGTTCAAGCCATAGGCATAAAGATTTTGAGGTAGCAGATTTTGATAGATCTTGATAGCGGCTAAAAAAAGATTCTGATCTTGCTTGCTGGAAGTGTGATTTTATGGAAAAAGAACATTTGGAAGTCATTCTGGAAAGTATCGACAGTAAATTTGATTTGGTTCTTGAGGGACATGATACGCTGAACCAAAAAATTGACGATCTGGCAAAAAGAACAGATGAGCGATTTGATCTGGTTGATTTCAAGATTGATACTCTGAATGATAAGATTGATGCCGTTGATGAAAAATTAACGAAGCAAATTAATGCTGTTGATGTGAAATTAACGAAACGAATTGATGGCCTTAATGATAAAATCGATACAGTTTCAGTGGATTTAAAAGCTCATCGTGCCGACACCGAAGCACACCACGGGGTGTATCGAGTGAAAGAGGGCTGACGAAACCATTCAGCCACCTGAAAGGCAGGGATGTTCAGAGAAAAGCCTGCAACAGAGACCCGAATGGTTAAATGTGAACACCTGACCCCTGAAGTCCCATTTTCACCACTAACACAACGGCGGTTTAAAGAGCAGAAGTAGCATTAACAGGGATATCCAAGATGGGCAGGATAAAGTTTGTCAGTACAATATAAATATAAGGTAGGAACTTGCTTATGGTTTTGAATTTATCCGTAGTTATCCTGTTCATCCCTGTAGAGAAAAGATCTTAAAGGCAAGAGCAGACTTGACTTTTTGGGGGGAGGATTGAAGAGGAACTGGCTTCGCAGGTGCTTGTCATGTTGGTTGTCCAAAAGGTTCTGATTGTTCAGAAGACCCTTTGTCTGTTAAATTGAGTCGATTGCCGGGGAATAGTACCTGTCCCCAATAGAGGTTCAGATTGTGGGAATAATAGATCAAATAATTACAGTTCTTGATCGCATCGAAGGGATAAAACTGGCGATTATTTACGGATCGGTAGCGACCGGTACGATGCGAAAGGATAGCGATATCGACATCGCCGTCCTTTTCGATCATGTTTTGGCTGCCGTAGAAAAAATTGAGTTGAAAGATATCTTGGAGCAAGCCCTGTTACGTGACGTGGACTTGGTTGATTTATCTGAACTGTCTGGAACGATCTTGAAGCAGATTTTATGCAAGGGGCGGGTGGTGATCAAAAGAGATCCACAACAACTGGCACAACTGTATAAACGGATGATCTATAACCAGACCGATGTTATGCCCTATGTGTTAAGAACTCTTGAAGAAAGGCAGCAGAGGTTTCTCAATGGATAGAGCCGTTGTTTTGATGAAGCTAGAAAGTTTAAGGCACTGTGTTAAGCGGATCCAGGACAAAACCCCGCCCTCATATGAGGAATTGGCTGATGATTACGATTTACAGGATATCATTACCTTAAACTTGGAACGATCAGTTCAGCAATGCGTCGATATTGGTCTACATATTATTAGTGACATAGAAGTTCCGGCGCCAGAAACGATGGCACAAACGTTCAAGACTTTAGAGCGTGCTAATTGCCTTACTCATGATGTTGCTGAAAGGATGACCAAAGCGGTTGGATTTAGAAATACGGCAGTCCATGCCTATCAGGAAATTGATTGGCAGATTGTATATGCGATTATAACTGAGCATCTCGACGATTTCCGTGAATTTGCTCGGCAGATTATGGATTGTGTTGGCTGAGTCTTTGTTAGTAGTAAGTGAATGCAGTGAGCATGGGGATGATCCGTCGTTATCCTGTGCATCCCTGTAGAGATAAGGTCTTGAAGTCAAAAGCAGGTTAAAACGATTCAGTCGCAGATACGGTCTGACAACAACAGATATAAACTCTTAGGTTAAGAAAGGATCGAATGGCTGGAATGGGGAACAGTATAGAGTAGGTTTAACTGTCCTCAACAGTTAAGTTATCGATCAATAAAGGGGAGGGTATGGAAAAAGAACATTTGGAAGTTATTCTGGAAAGTATCGACAGTAAATTTGACTTGGTTCTTGAGGGACATGAGACGCTGAACCAAAAAATTGATGATCTGGCAAAAAGAACAGATGAGCGATTTGATCTGGTTGATATCAAGATTGATACTCTGAATGATAAGATTGATACCGTTGATAAGAAATTAACGAAACGAATTGATGGACTTAATGATAAAATCGATGCAGTTTCAGTGGATCTAAAAGCTCATCGTGCCGACACCGAAGCACACCACGGGGTGTATCGAGTGAAAGAGGGCTGATGAAACCATTCCTCAGCCTCAGGGAAAGGCAGTGATACTTAGAGAAAAGCCTGCAACAAGCGCTATGCAGTTGAACTCCTAGCTTGGTGTTTGATGTCGAACCATTATCACTTGGTCGTGAAGCCGACAAGAGCAGAGCAGCTAAGTCAGGGGATGCATTGGTTTCAGTCGACCCATGTCCGGCGCTATCATCGTCATTACGGAACCAGCGGGCATTTATGGCAGGGTCGCTACAAAAGTTTTTCTATTGAAGCAGACGAACACTTACTGGCAGTCGTCCGTTATGTGGAGGGCAACCCAGTTCGAGCCAAAATGGTCAACTCCGCAACAGATTGGCCTTGGTCATCTCACTGTCTTCGAGGGACTGGCTCCGCATGTGCCTGTCCCATTGAACGTGAAGTTGATAGTAGGGTGAAATCGGGCTGACCAATGGGGAATATACCTGTCCCCCTCGGAGGTCTTTTTTTTGGGTTTACGGGAGTGATAAAAATGAAACGAGCTGAAGTGTTAAGAATACTATCTCAGCATCAAGAGGCTCTGGCACAGCGCTACGGTGTTACCAAGTTAGGGATTTTTGGTTCAGTTGCTCGCGATGAATCAACTCCATCCAGCGATGTCGATGTTGTGATAGAGATGGCAAAACCAGATTTATTTTATATGGTACACATAAAACAAGAACTTGAAGATGCATTGCATTGTCCCGTAGATATAGTTCATTATCGACCACATATGAATCATTATCTTAAAAAACGAATTAATAGGGATGGGATATATGTTTGATCGCGAATTTGTCAGTGAGATTCTCAGCCAGATATTAGAAGCATCTCGACGGATTGAGCGACGTTCTGCTGCAATTAGAACGGCTGATGATTTCTTAGCAAATGAAGAAGGCATCGACAAGCTTGCCGCTATCTGCATGATGTTGATCGCCATCGGAGAAAGTTTGAAAAATCTAGATAAAATAACAGAAGGTAAGCTGCTTGTTACCCATCCAGAGATTGATTGGAAGGGGGCAAAAGGGATTCGTGATATCATAAGCCATCATTACTTTGACCTTAACGCTGAAATTGTGTTTTCAGTATGTATGGACAGATTACCAAGTTTAGTAGAGGCAGTTAAACAGATGCAATGTGAAGTCGAGTTGACTGATGGGGAATAGTACCTGTCCCCCTCAGGAGATCGGAAACTCAGAAAAAAGGGTCTGCTTGAATGGTAAGGAACGCTGAGTACGGGGCATTGGAGATAAAATGTGGGGGATAATATGATTAAGGCCATGACTTTTAAGGGTTTAAACCAAAAATACAGATTATTTTATAGCTTTTAGGTTTTGATCCATCCCCTTGATCCCCTTCATCCCTGTGAATAAGAAAAGGTTGTGGTGTTTATTTAGTTGTTTAAGAACGTCCCGCCATTCTACACTCGGGGTGCTATCGAGCTGATTCTGGAAGATCGTAGGGAGGACATTTTCCGTGGCTTACCGAAAGATGTAATTCGCGACAAGGTTATGGTTGCATGAAACGGCGAGACCTTGAGAGAAAGCTTCGAATAGTCGGATGTTACCTGAAAAGAGAAGGAGGTTCTCAGCCTTTATGGGTGAATCCGAAAAACGGGGTTGTTGAAGCTATTCCTCGACATAAGGAAATCAAAGAGCCACTGGAAAAAAAGATCCTGAATAATTTAGGAGCAGAGTGATTTAATTGTGGTTCCCCTCGGAAGTTTGACAGTGCATAAGGCGGATACCGAAGCTCATCATGGGATTTGTCGGGTTAAAGAAGATTAACTGCAGATAGTGTGGTTGATCGGGTGAATAAGAGTCAAGCGCAGACCCCATCAATTGGGATTGGCGCCGCAGGAGCCTGTCCCGTTTGATGAGGTTGGATGGGGTCGATCAGTGTTACGTTGTGAAGACTGATGTTTCAAGGCCTGACCCTATTCATTTTTTGACCCTATTCATTTTTAGGCACCGCCAGACGAAAGGGGCGGAAAACAGATAAGCCGAACCTAACGCTGGTGAAACCTGCTCTCTACTCTACCCTAGTCTTTGAACTGAATTAATTATGGCCGCAACTTCAATAAAAAACAGCTTAACTGTTAAGGTTGTCAGCTCCATACTTAATTTTTGTGTAGCAGTAACCGTCGGGATTTTGGTGCCAAGGGCAGTCGGGCCAAAGGACTTTGGTGAATTGATGTATGTTATCGCCACCGTTGACTTTCTGCTGCTTTTGGGGGCTGCGCAATCACATCCCGCATATATTTATTTCCAATCAAATGGCGAATTTTCGCCGCGGCGCATCAACGGAACTTACTTCACTGTTTTGGGGGGTGTTGCTGTTTGTGTGCTCTTGCTGGTTACCTTTACCGCGCAATTGTCTTTTTTTCAGGATATCCTATGGAACGGGGTTTCTACGAAAGAGATATTATATATGGGGGCCGGAATTAGCGTTATGACTTTCTGGCAAAACAAATTGTTGGCTTATGCGGATTGTCATCGACTTACTTTATCGTCCGAAACTGCTAGATTTGTGTCGCGTCTCTTTCTTTTGGTCGCCATCGTTGCTCTGTTTCTCATCCAAAAACTTAGCACCATTAATTACTCGGTTTTATGGATAGTTTCGCTGGTGTTGTTTTTCGTATTCTATTTTAGGTATGTGGAATTTGAGTTTGTCTCTTTCTCATGGAGAAGAAGCCTTACGATATTACGTCAAATGTGGCGTTATCTGAAGCCACTTATGGCCTTTTCCATGATCGCGGCACTCTATTCCTATGCTGGAAAGTACTTGTTGCAGCAGCAGGCAGGATCTGTGGAACAGGGATATTATAATTTTGCCTTTTCTTTTGCCATGATTCCGGTGACATTTCTCGCTTCAATCATGACGATATATATGAGTGAAATGACAAAGTTGTTCACTTCTGGACAGCCTGAGTTGGTCAGGGAGTTGTTTTTACGTAATTTATTGAAAGTATTTGCCTTGCACGCTTTGATTACTTTCTTTTTATGTGCTTTTGCTCCAGAGGTCGTGTTGCAGCTTTCTGGAGCTAAATTTTTAGGTGCAGTTCCCGCTTTGCGGGCGCTGACGATTTTTTCTTTATTGCATACTTTCGGAATTCTAAGCGGTAATCTTTATTTGAGCAGCGGCAGAAACAAATCATACAGTATGATAAATTGCATATTTATGATTTCTGGATTGATTGTTTTTGCTCTTGTATATGCCCATGGGCACTTCAATGCCACCAATCTTGCAATAATGATGGCTGTTTTTTACGGCTTGCGAGTATCGGTACAGTTATACTTCAACGCTATACAACTGGATTTTTCTTTTTCTTTATTAGTTGTTAAAATCCTTGGGCTTGTGTTTTTGATTGGCGGTGGTGCCTGGTTGTTACGGGAATTTAACTTGAATTTGATTTTGAGCGCTTTTATCTACGTTGTTACCTTCATCGTGAGTAGTGTTATTGCTAATGACGTTTACGGAGTATTGAAAGTATTTTTATATCTGAAGAAATTAGTGGGTTGATTTGAATGGATAATATCAGAAAAGTTGTATTGCTTAACGACACCTCTTTTGAGCAGCATCATGGTTGCTGCGTTGTTATTGCAAATATAAAGACGCTTTTACGCGAGCGTGGCTTACATTTATTGGCGACAAATCCGGTAGGTGTTCCTTGGGAGGATAACGTTTCGTTTCGTAAAAAGATGGATGACAGTGATATTGTACTTATTAACGGGGAGGGAACGATACATCATTCTCAACCAAGAGCTCTTGATTTAATTACAGTAGTTGATTACGCGAAAAAACACAATAAGCCGACTGCGCTGATAAATTGCACCTATCAAGATAATAATGATTACATACATGACCGAGCCGGTTTGTTTGATAAAGTCTATGTTAGGGAGTCCTTGAGTCAAGACGAATTACGTGAGAATGGAATTCAAAGTAGTGTGGTACCTGATCTGACTTTTTTTCAAGAACCTTTTCGCCTGCCTACCCCAAGGAACGGTGTCGGTGTCACTGACAGCGTGGATACTGAATTTTCAGAGAAATTATACCATTTCTCGAAGAGGCAGGATATGGTCTACTTGCCAGCTTTGGCAAAGCAAAATTTCAGACTTGACCGTGGTACCTTGAGACGACAGTTCAAAGATCTAATGAAAAGTGTATGTTTTAAGGCTCTTCAGATGGCGGGCGGGAGCATTTCATTTAACCGGCAAAGATTTCTCGCCAGCTACGCTTCAACGGACAGGTATATTAACACCATCGCCAAGTTGGAATTGCTTATGTCCGCTCGTTTTCACAGTTGCTGTTTTGCTGTTAAAACACTTACGCCAATGATCGCTTTCGCTTCCAACTCTCATAAAATTCAGGGTATGTTTAAAGATATTGGGCTTGATTCGCGACGTTTAATCGAACAAGGTGATTTGGGAGAGCCTAGCGATTTGAACCAGTACTCACAATATTCGCCTAAGGAATTACATAATCTTATTTCTTATAATAAAATCGCCGTGGAAAAGATTAACCACATGTTTGACAGCATAGCGAAATTATGAGTCAGATTAGGTTGTTTGGTTTTAAGAATATTACTATTAAACGACACTCTGAAAGTTCAGTCCGAGTTTTTGCTGACGGTCAACTGTTGGAGTATGATATTAACCGTGAAATGGATATGGCAGCTTGTCGGGCTGAATTCAATCAGGCGGTGGACCGATTGGCCGGACTCTTGGAGCGTAGAATTTATCTTCAGCTTTTCTTGACAGAGCGTAATACTTTGCGTCCGGGAGTATGGGAAGATTATCTGTATATCAAATTGATTGTGCAGATGGCTTCAAAGTACTCTTTACTTGAGGTTTATACTGACAGCGGAGCTGTGTACGATTTTTTTGCAGGTAAGGGCGCTGAAACCTTTATTAACGATCATCTTGCGTTTTTTTTTAAAAAAAACCTTTTGCGCTGTAAGCAATTTTTGTCTTCTTCCATATTTATTGGGAAACTACTGCGGGATTTCTTCATTTCTCGTAGTATGCGCGGAAGAAGGCGCCGAGTGTTATCCGACACTATGATCGTCACAACTTGGATTTCAGATGTGAACTTCGCTTCGGACGGTTTTAATGACAGCTATTTTCCGGGTCTAAAAGAGTACTTGACAGGGCGTGGCGAAAAGGTCAGTGTCTGTCCTTTTTTTTATAATGTTAAAAACATTTTTTCCGTTCATCGTTACATGTTACAAGATGGTGGTTTTTTGATGGTGGAGGATTATCTCCGGATAACCGATTACAGACAGGTGCTACAAGACTTTATCCGTAAAACCTGGTTGAAACTTGATTCGTTTGTCATCGGTGAGGTCGATATGACTTCTAACTGGAGTTGGTACCGTCTTCAAGAACGCCCAGTCTATAGTTCGTTGTTTAGTGCATTCATGCGGGAACTGAAGCGAAGTGGTGCTGAAAATATCCAGTTTTGTGTCAATCATGAGAACTTGATTCCGGAAAAAATGTTGCTCCTTGCCCGCGAAGAGTTTTTCCCCGAGGCGAAAGTTATCGCGAATTTCCACACTTCGATGCCATTGAATCTGATAAATCTTGATTACGCTGGAGAGGCTGATTTTCTGGTTTCTCCGCTACCAGACTTGGTTTTATTTAACTCTCCCGCTTATCTACAACATTTTGAGTCACGCTGGCCGGAGATGAATTGTCGTCCTGGTTATGCAATGAAACAGGCGTATCTTGCCAATATTGATGTTTCCTCTGGTTCTTCTGACAAAATTGCCGTTTTTCTTTCAGGTCGACGTCAGGAGTCACTTATGATTTTGGATATTTTGAATAGAAACGCTTCTATACTGGAAAATTATGAAGTTTCGTTCCGTTTCCATCCCATGGATATTTTTGCTTTGCAGGCCTACTGCAAATTTGTAAACTGGAATGTTTTTGATGGCAACATTAATGATTTTATGAACCAATCTGTACATGTCATAAGTGCATATTCAACCTGTCTCCTCGAAGCCGCGATTGCCGGAAGGAATGTTGGTTTCGTTTATGATCCGACTAAGCCTTTGTTAAATCCTTTCGACAATTTGGAGATTGGGAATTACTCGCTAATTGGATCCTACAAACAATTTGAATCATTTTTATTTCATCCTGAGGATTCTTTTAAAAAGATATCGTGTGGGGAAAAATTCTTTTTGACAAAACAAAACCTAGATCAATTCTGTGCTTTAAACTAGGAGCATTAGAGTTCTGTAGTTGTTAATAATAATAAGAGAGGTTTAATCATGAAAGTTATGCTCCTAGCAGGAGGATTTGGAAGTAGGCTTAGTGAAGAGACATCATTGCGTCCTAAACCTATGGTAGAAATTTGTGGCAAGCCCATTTTGTGGCACATTATGAAATTGTATTCCCATCATGGGTTTAATGATTTTATCATTCTTCTTGGATACAAGGGGTATTTCATCAAGGAATATTTCGCTAATTACTTTCTTCACCAAAGTGATGTGACCATCGATATCGCTTCTAACAAGATGGAGATACATAATAATTCATCCGAACCGTGGAAGGTCACGCTGCTTGATACGGGATATTCCACTATGACTGGGGGACGTATAAAGCGCGCGCAAAGATACGTCGATGGAGAGACTTTCATGTTGACCTATGGGGATGGTGTTGCTGATGTTGATATTAATAAACTGGTAGAATTCCATGAGAACCATGGCAAGATCGCTACTATGACTGCGGTTCAACCGGAAGGGCGTTTCGGTGTTTTGGACATGGAGTCGAACGGCGAGGTCAATAACTTTCTCGAAAAGCCTTCAGGGGACAATTCTTGGATTAACGCTGGTTTTTTTGTTCTTTCTCCGGATGTTTTCAATTACATTGATGACCGAAGTGACTGTATCTTTGAGCGTGATCCACTTGAGTCGCTGACTCGTGATAAGGAACTTTTCACCTATCGTCATCAGGGCTTCTGGAAGTGCATGGATACCATGCGTGATAAAACGCAGTTGGAAGAAATGTGGAGCACCAATAATGCTAAATGGAAAGTTTGGGAGTCGTAAGCCATGTTGAAAAATACATTTAATGGCAAAAAGGTATTGATTACGGGTAACACCGGTTTTAAGGGGAGTTGGCTGACGGTTTGGCTGCTAAAACTCGGAGCAGAAGTCGTAGGAATTTCGAAGGACATACCGACTACGCCAGCGATGTTTGAGGAGCTCAATCTTGAGGCCCGTGTCCGGCAACATTACTTTGATGTTCATGATTTGACAAAGCTCAAATCAGTTTTTGAAGAGGAGCGACCCGACTATATATTTCACTTGGCTGCTCAACCGCTTGTTTCTATCTCTTATTCTGATCCTGTTCAAACATTCTCTTCGAATGTTATGGGGACAGTCAATGTGCTTGAATGCCTGCGACTGCTAAACCCAGCGTGCGTTGCTGTCTTTATAACCAGCGACAAGTGTTACGACAATGTTGAATGGGTCTGGGGTTACAAAGAAAGTGATTCTTTGGGCGGAAAAGATATTTACAGTGGTTCTAAGGGCGGTGCTGAAATGGCGATTAAGTCCTATTTTAACTCCTTTTTCACTGCATCGGACTGTAACTTTAGGATAGGAATCGGCCGTGCCGGGAATGTGATTGGTGGTGGTGACTGGGCGGCGGATAGGATTGTAGCCGACTGCATGAGAGCTTGGAGTGAGGACGACAAGGTCGAGTTACGCTGCCCGTCGGCCACTCGGCCGTGGCAACATGTTCTTGAACCCCTCAGCGGTTATCTGGTACTTGCTCAAGTGCTCGGGGAGAATGCTGAGTTGAATGGGGAGGCGTTTAACTTTGGTCCTAGGGTCGAACAGAACCATTCAGTCAAACAACTGATGGATGATCTTTCGGAGTACTGGCGTTTTGAATCATCCCAAAGTGCCTATGAAATTTCTGACAACATTCCCTTTCATGAGGCGGGGCTGCTCAAACTTAACTGCGACAAGGCTCTATTTCACCTTAAGTGGCAAGCATCGCTGAACTATATTGAAACGATTCGCTTTGTCGGAGAATGGTATTACAAATTTTACAACGAGTCGGAAGATATGCTTTCGTTCACTCAAAAGCAGCTCGATGATTATGAAGAAACAATGAAACGGTGGAAAATCCAATGACACCTGTTTTGATTGATGGTGTTACATTACATCCGGAAAAACAAATTTTTCATCCTCAGGGGGATGTTTTTCATGCCATAAAAAGCAATTCACCCGGTTTTGTTTGCTTTGGCGAAGCCTATTTTTCATCCACTCTTTTCGGCGAGACAAAAGGCTGGAAGAAACACTTACGAATGACCTTAAATCTTCTTGTGCCGATTGGAAGTGTCCGCTTTGTTTGTTACGATGATCGATCGGATAGCCCGACATTCGGCGTCTTTTCGGACGTTACGATCGGAGTTGGAAACTATCAGCGCTTGACTGTTGAACCGGGAATCTGGGTCGCTTTTCAAGGGGTTGGGAATGAAAATAATTTACTTTTGAATGTTGCGGATATGATTCATGATCCGGATGAGGTGGAGCGTTGCGAACTCAATGAAATCATCTATGCGTGGAATTCAGGGACTTAACAAGTGAAAATTCTAATTACCGGGGCTAATGGACTTCTTGGCTGTTATTTGACTAAAAGCCTTGCTTCACTGGGTGAAATTTCCCCCTTATCACACGATCAGATGGACATTACCGATCGAAAAGCGGTCTTCGAAACGATTAAACAGGTTCGTCCAGATATTATTGTTCATGCTGCAGCTATTACAGATGTTGAAAAATGTGAACAAGTTCCAGAAATTGCATGGAGTCGTAATTATCTCGGCACGGTAAACCTGGTCGATGTTGCAGCACTTTACGGCATGCGTTTCGTTTACATCTCTAGTACTGGTTGCTATGGAGTGGGGAAAAAGGATAAACCTTATTCGGAGTTTGATCTAGTGGAGCCCACTACAGTTCATCACAAGACTAAATTTGAGGCGGAAATGGTTGTAAGCGAACATCTTAGCCGATATCTCATCATCCGCATCGGCTGGCTTTTTGGTGGCTCACGAGAGCATGAGAAGAATTTTGTCTGGAAGCGATATCTTGAAGCGAAAGACGTCAACAAAGTTTACTCTGACCCCTCTCAGAAGGGCACCCCGACCTATGCCGGGGATGTAGCTCATCAATTGCGTGTCCTTTTAGAAAATGACTGTAATGGTCTTTTCAACTGTGTTGATGTCGGTGCAGCTTCGAGATTAGATTATGTCAGGGAAATCTTGAAAGCCTTCGGGTTAGACTGCGAGGTTGCTCCAGCTCCGGGAGGGATGTTTAACCGGATTGCACCGGTAGCTACAAACGAGTCAGCAGTAAATGTTAAGCTTGATATGCTTGGCTTGTCGGTGATGCGTCCTTGGCGGGAAGCCTTGGCCGGATATGTAAATGAGCTCATGAGGGGGAAGGGTAATGCCTGAAATATCAATTCTGATGAACTGCTATAATGGTGCTGAATATTTAAAATTCGCCATTGACAGTATATACGCACAAACATTTAAAGATTGGGAAATTGTATTCATTGACAATCAATCTACTGACGGTAGTGCTGCAATAGCGAAATCCTATGACGATCGCCTCAAGTATTACCGGACACCGGAGTTCCTCCCGTTAGGCGGAGCTAGAAGTTTTGGGTTGGATTTTTGTAAATCAAAATATCTCGCTTTTCTTGACACTGACGATATTTATCTTCCAGAAAAACTGGAGGAACAATACTCTTTTATGGAAGAAAAACAGTTGGATCTCTCATATACCGGTTTTCAGGTTATGGATGAGAAAGGGGATCTTGGAAAAAAATATTATCCAACTGGCTCAGGAGATTTTTTCGCCTTTTTACTGATTAAATATGAAATAAATATGCAATCGGTGATGTTGCGCAATACCGCTAAGATCAAGTTTGATCCGCAGTTTGAATATTCGCCCGATGCCGCCTTATTTTTAGACATTGCAGTCGATGGCAAAGTTGGGAATCTTCGGGATGTCCTGGTTCAGTACCGGGTTGTTAGTAATTCACTTTCTGCAAAAACCGTTGCCTTGTGGGGACGTGAGGCGAGAGCGGGGCTGGATAAGTTGATCAAACTCTATCCTGGTATTGAGTATAAGTATCCGAAGGAATTTTCTTTGGCACGTGGCAGAGCAGATTATTTGAGTGCAAGATACTATATGGAAGCGATGAATAACCGCCGAGAAGCTGAACTGTTGATGCGGAAGAATCGTCAACAATCTACGAAAATGCACTTTTTTTATCTGTTGTCCTTGCTTCCGTCACCATTATGGAATCTCGTGCACCGGATCTGCAGCAGTATCGAGATTAGGCAAGTAAAATAATTTGTCCGACAAAACGAATCTTCGGAGGCCTGAACGCAATAAGGTATATCCATAGAATCCCTGTGTTGGACCTGTTTTTTTTATTCCTTTCAGTGGGAGTCTAAATCGTTTTCAATTTCAATGATTTTCTTTGAGCTTCGCCCTTTTTTCACCGACTGGTGGTCTGGGTTTCGGGGACGGTTTCTTTGAGCGTATGGTTCTCCACAGCAAGCGAACTTTTCAACAGGGTGAAAGTATTTGAATAACGGAACAAGTCATATTAGTACAGGAGCGTTGTGTTCGGATGTCTTCCCTTCTAGTTCCGCTGGAGGCGTTTCTCTAGACTCTATTTATTTTTATCTGACCGTTTTTTGTTTTGGCCTGTTTGCTCAAATTTTCCTAGGATTTTATTTGAGCGATGTCTTGGTTTTGTTATACATCGGAAAATGCTTGTTAACTGGGAGACTGCGTCATACGAAAAGGTTCTTGTCATTTGTGACGATGGCCGCTGTTTTGTTGTTTTTTCCAGCTATTTTTTCTTTAATGGTTCAGATTCTTTTTTTAGACGCACCTATCTCTAACTATTCTTTTTATATTCCGTATAATTTCTTGCTTGGAAGCCTATACATAGTGTTCATGTTTCAAATTGTCGAAAAGATTAATATTTACCCTTCCATGCTATTGGCGATTTTTGCCATTCCTGTGGTGTGGTCCTTTGCGGCGTATTTATATCCCCCCTTGCAGGTGCCGTTGGAGCATTTGTACCATATTGATTACATGTACAGGCAGACTGATCCATTCACTGTGCGGTTTGGCGGCATTTTTGGTTTTGATGTAAATCAATTAGGGTATTATTCTACGTTGGTAATAATATTGGCATTATTCTTCAATTTTCGATATCGTATCTCAAAAATTATTTTTTATTCAGTATTGCTGATGTCTTTATACTGTTCCTTGATTTCGGGGATGAGACTGGGTCTTTATCTTTTGGTGCCATTGATTTTCGTACTCTTTTTTGTTGGTAAAGTTAAGGTTCTATCAAACTTTGATATTCTATTCCTTTTCTTCTCAGGTTTGATTCCGATATTATTAATGGATACTAGTGACGTTCTCATCTCCATTATTAACCGTTTCGGGGTTGAAATGTTTCTGAATGATCTTCTCAGCGGAGACGCCCACGTTTCGGGTATGTATGTGAAATGGTTTAAGATCATGATAGTGCAAAATAACGATATTTTGTCTCTTTTATTTGCTTGTTACCCCGAATGGAAACATCCAGACTCATTTATAATTTTTTTGCTTGGTAATGGCGGGATTATTGGTCTTTTTTGTCTTTTCATTTTCTATTTTTTATTGGGGTTCAAGATTCTATTCCAGAATTGTCCTAAAAAATACAAATGGTTTCTTTTTGCGATTCTTGTTTTTAACTTTGGGACGGGACTCAAGGGTAACTATCCGCTTAATAACGGGGGTATGTTTATTTTTTCTTTTATCGTCACAGCATTGTTATTGAAGAAGGAGGGTTTACGTCAGTTGAGGGATAAATTTTAAGTGTTGAGTGCCAGTACATCGTGGACACATTTTAGTGCCACAACATCGTGGACACTCAACTTTGTTTATCTCAATTTGTAATCAAATTCATCGATCTGGATTTTGTCCAGAAAGAGTTTCAGCCTTTG
>JAKIUD010000069.1 GCA_021647765.1 Desulfuromusa sp.
CGGGAGTAGGGGGTCGGAGGTTCAAATCCTCTCGCCCCGACCAGTTTTAGAAGCACTTAGGGTATGGTTCCTCTAAGTGCTTTTTTTTGATGGATAAAAAATCATGGAAATTGAACTCTGGCAATATTTTTCAGTCTTTCTGCTCATCGGGTTTGCCGGTTTTATCGACTCCATTGCCGGTGGAGGAGGGCTGATCTCGGTTCCTACTTATCTGGCGCTCGGGGTACCCACGGAACTGATTTTGGGTACTAACAAGTGTGTCAGTTCTTCAGGAACCTCCTTTGCGGTGTTCCGTTATATCCGCTCTGGAAGTATCCTCTGGAGTACCGTGGTTTATGCCATCCTTGCTGCTCTGGCTGGTTCGGCTATTGGAGCCTCTCTCTCCAGCTATCTGTCCCGCAGTATTATTTTTACTATGCTGCTTACCGTTATTCCGGTGCTGTTTTATCTGCAGGCAAGACACATGGGGGAGAAGCGTTCTCAAACTGAATTGACCCAAGCGCAGGTCGCCTTCCGTTCCACCCTGGCTGGATTTATTATCGGTGGTTATGATGGCATCTTCGGCCCCGGAACAGGAACGTTCCTCCTTCTCGCCTTTATGCTCTTTCTCCACATGAGCACCAAAGAAGCCAGTGCCAATGCCCGAATTGTCAATTATGCATCCAATATTTCGGCATTTATCTATTTTCTTTATCAAGGGCGGATCTTCTGGCCGATTGCTCTGGTTGCTATTGGCGGAGCTATCTGTGGTAACTGGCTGGGAAGCGGACTGGTGATTAACAATGCTGATAAGGTGGTGGTGCCAGTGTTTCGCTTTGTGCTGACCCTGCTGATGCTGAAGTGTGGGTATGATCTGTTTCTGGCTTAGTTTCTGGCACTTTCCTGAGCCTTTAAAAGTTTTTACAACCTCCCCTGTAACTCAGTATTATGTTATGTTTACGTTTTTCTAAGGGGGTTTTCGCCGTGCTGCGCACGTTTTTTTTCTATTTATTCTTTTTCCCATGGACACTGATTGCAACCTGTCTGGCCTTGCTTGTTTCGCCTTTTGGTCAGGACAAAATGCACTTTTTTATCCGTTTTTGGGGGCGAAGTTGTCTCTTCCTTGCGGGATTAAAAGTACAGGTTCAGGGGGTCAAAAATATCCCCCATGAAGGTTCGGCTATCTATGTTTCCAATCACCAGAGCAACTTTGATATACCAATAATCTTCACCGGACTACCCATCCAGTTTCGTTGGATGGCAAAACAAGAAATGTTCAGAATTCCTCTTTTCGGTCTGGCAATGAAACTTAGCGGCATCATCCCGATTGATCGTTCGAATCAACGTACGACAATACACAGCATCATTGCCGCCGCTCGGCGTATTAAAGAAGGAGCTTCGGTGGTTATTTTTCCCGAGGGAACCCGCACTCCTGATGGTCAGCTGCAGAAATTTAAAAAGGGAGCCTTGCTGATTGCAGCTAAAGCACAGGTTCCCGTCGTTCCCATTGTCATTCATGGTAGCTATCAAATTCAGCCCAAAGATCGCTGGAAAATCAATGGCAGTTTACTGAAAATGGAAATTCTCCCGTCAATCGCGACCGCTGGACTAAAAAGTAAAGATATCGATATATTAACCAACAAAGTTCATGAACAAATAGCCCACAGACTACAAGGAGCAACTACAGATGCCTGATACTCAATCCGAACAGCTACATTTGCTTCCCTTTGGCGGGCTTGGTGAAATCGGCATGAATATGATGGGGATTGAATACGCAGGCAAAATTCTTCTGGTCGATTGCGGCTTGATGTTTCCTGAAGCCTATATGTTTGGTATCGACTTGGTTCTACCAGACGTCAGTGCCCTGAAAGATCGTGCCGAAGATATTGTCGGGTTGTGTTTAACTCACGGACATGAAGACCATATCGGAGCTATTCCGTTTCTCTGGCGCCAACTTGGTGAGCCAATTATCTATGGAACCTGTCTAACTTTGGGGTTGTTACGCAATAAACTGAAGGAATTTGAACTGGATCATCTGGTCGAGTTGGTACAAATTAAGCCACGGGAAAAGATTAATCTGTTTCCTTTTGAAGTTGAACCTTATCGAGCCGCACATTCAATTGTTGATGGGGTTGGTTTTGCGATCAAAACAGCAGCAGGAACAGTGATTCACAGTGGTGACTTCAAAATTGACCAGACCCCGGTTGATGGTGAAACAACCGATCTGGCACGGCTGGCAGAATTGGGAGAAGAAGGGGTTCTTCTGCTGCTGGCCGATTCAACAAATGTTGAAAATGAAGGCTACACATTATCAGAAAAGACCGTCGGAAAAGTTCTCGATGAAATGATTCCACACTGCCCACAACGGGTTATTGTGGCAACCTTTTCCTCCAACATCCATCGCATTCAGCAAATTGCCGATGCGGCAAAAACTGCCGGACGGAAACTGTTGATTAATGGTCGCAGTATGGTCAGTAATGTTGATATCGCCCGACAATTGGGCTATCTTTCCATTGCGGAAGAACAATTTGTTGATCTGCGTGAAATGCGCGATTTGCCTCCGGAGCAGGTGTTAATTATCACCACTGGCAGTCAGGGCGAACCACTCAGTGCCCTGATGCGGATTGCACTGGGAGATCACAAACAGATTAAGCTGGAACCAGGTGACACGGTTATCCTGTCGTCAAAATTTATCCCCGGCAATGAAAAAGCGATCAGTGATCTGATTAATAATCTGTATCGACGTGGTGCCGAAGTTTATTACGAAAAAACCAGTGAGATTCATGTTTCCGGACACGCCAGCCGAGAAGAGTTAAAGCTGGTGCACAATCTGGTTAAACCAAAATACTTCGTCCCGATTCATGGTGAATATCGCCACTTGGTCAAGCATCAACAACTGGCACTCGAAATGGGGCTACCACGGGAGAATACGCTGGTTCTTGAAAATGGCCAGCAACTTACTATCAGTGCCGAGGGACTCACCCGTGGTGAACGTTTTGAAACTGGTCGGATCCTGGTTGATGGTAAAGGGGTGGGTGATGTCGGCAAAATGGAATTACGGGATCGGCACCATTTAGCCAACCATGGATTGGTGATTCTGATGTTGGCAATCAATCAGGCAACAGGAGAGATTGTTCACGGCCCGGAAATTTTCAGCAAAGGGTTTGTCCCGGAAGACAACGAAAAGAGCGATGCGCTGCTGGCCGATGCAAAGCAAGCAGTCTGTAATCTACTCCAGGAGCACAGTCAGGAGATGCTGAGTGATTGGGAAGAACTCCGCGTCGAAGTCCGTAAAACATTACGGCGTTGTTTTAACAAACAAATCGCCCGACGACCTTTAATTTTGCCGGTTATTTTGGAGTTATAATCAAAATAGTAATCAGGTATTCTCTATGGAGTTATTGGAAAAACCTTGAGACAACCAAAATACCAGGAAAATCAAAAACCTTAACGCAGAGACACAGAGAGAAAATCTTTTTAAAAGGTAAACGCTAGTTTAAGCAGTCTTGCAGTAAACTTGGGACTGTCCCCAGTCCCATCGGGGGCTGTCCCGAAGTTTACGAGCCACGAAGAACCGCGGTGGTTCGCACCGCAAGAGCCTGGGACAGCCCCCATGCGGGGACAGCCCCGGTTTTACTGCTATCTATCCTTAAACTAGCACCATTCATGGTGATCTTACAAAAGAGGAGAGTCCCCTTTCTCTGCGGACTCCGCATTTCTCTGTATTTCTCCGTTAAAGTTTTTCTGCGCAAATTGAAAAGATAGAAGACTATGAGTAAAGAAATTCCAGAAGTCCCCACTGAAAATTGGATGCGCAAAGAAATTCTCGGGCTGGTCTGGCTGGCACTGGGGATTTTTCTACTGATCTGCCTCGGCAGCTACAGTATTGATGATCCCTCTTTTAACAATAATCTCCAGCCGGATCGAATCAATAATCTGGTCGGTATCTTTGGTGCCCATCTGGCAGATCTTCTTTACCAAGCCTTTGGCCTGACTGCTCTACTCTGGCCTCTTGGTTGTCTCACCCTGGCCTGGCGCTGGTTAAAATTCCGCGAAGTTCATTTCCGCGTTGTCCGGCTGGTCGCTTTTTTTATCCTCCAGATAGCTCTGGGTGGATTGCTGGCGCTTAAATTGACCAATGTTCCCTTATTTGGTAGCCAAATCAATGAAGCGGGTGGGGCGATTGGACGAGTTCTGGTGGAACTTCTCTCTCGTTACCTTAATATTGGCGGCGCGGCGCTTGTTCTGATTGTTTTTTTTCTAGTCTCGTTGATCCTCTCAACACGCTTCTCACTGGTTCTGTTTTTTGATGGGATTTTGGAACGATCCGGTCGCCGCATGGAACAACGACGTGAAGCTCGCAATGCCCGTAAAGAATTACGTAAGAAAGAAAAACAGTTATTGGAGATTCATACTCCGACAATTATTCAGCCTGAACCCAAAAAATTGCCGGCCACGAAAAGCTCAAAAGGGAAGAAGCAGAACAAAAATGCCGCTGAAGAAAATCAAGTGAGCTTCTCTTTTTTAGAGCCAAGCGGCACTTATCATATGCCAATATCCTCACTGTTGAGTCATGATGGTGGTGAGCCAAAACAAATTGACCGCGATAGTTTGACCATGGCAGCCAGAATGTTGGAAAAGAAGCTTCTTGATTTTGGTGTCGAAGGGGATGTGGTTGAAGTCAAGCCCGGGCCAGTTGTCACTATGTATGAATTTGCTCCAGCTCCTGGAGTCAAGGTCAATAAAATCTCCAACCTGCAGGATGATTTGGCCATGGCTCTACAGGCTGTTTCAATCCGTATTGTCGCACCAATTCCTGGGCGTGGTGTGGTGGGTATTGAAATCCCCAACAAAGATCGTGAAATTGTTTATCTGAAGGAAATTATAGAGTCGAGCGCATTCCAAAAAACCAGTGGAAAGCTGCCGATGGCTCTTGGTAAGGATATTTTTGGCCAGGTGGTTGTTTCTGACTTGGCTAAAATGCCTCATCTGCTGGTCGCAGGTTCAACCGGGAGCGGTAAATCTGTATCGATAAACACGATAATACTTTCACTTCTTTATCGTGCCACACCCGACGATGTACGACTGATCCTGATTGACCCGAAGATGTTGGAATTGTCGATTTATGAGGGAATACCTCATCTGCTTCTGCCGGTCGTGACTAACCCGAAGAAAGCAGCACTGGCTCTCGCTTGGGCAGTCCGGGAAATGGAACGCCGCTACAAGTTGATGGCAGACAAAGGGGTACGAAATCTCGACGGTTACAACCGCAAGTTGGCCAAAGAAGCCAAAAACCTTCCTCCAGATCCCGAAACCGGCGAAGATTTTCTTGATGCAGAAATGGAGCCCCCAACTTTTATCGAAGCAGAGGAGGAGCTTGAACATGGTCACCTGCCATACATTGTCCTTATCGTTGACGAACTTGCTGATCTGATGATGGTTGCTGGTCGTGAGATAGAAGAATCTATCGCCCGTCTGGCACAGATGGCACGTGCTGCTGGAATTCACTTGATCCTCGCTACCCAGCGCCCGAGCGTTGATGTTATCACCGGGCTGATTAAGGCCAATTTTCCGACCCGTATCTCCTTCAAGGTTTTCTCCCGTACTGACTCACGAACGATCCTTGATTCAATGGGTGCTGAAACCTTGCTGGGCATGGGCGATATGTTGTTTCTTCCCCCGGGAGTCGGTTATTTGCAACGGGTGCATGGTGCATTTGTTTCTGAATTGGAAGTTCAGCGGGTCGTTGATTTTCTTTCCAAACAGGGAAAACCTAGTTACGACAAGTCGATCCTGAAAGCTCCTCCAATAGCTGGTGCTGACAGTCTTGAAGAAGAGGAGTACGACGCTCTTTGGGATGATGCAGTAAAAATTGTAACTGACAGTCGTCAGGCCTCTATTTCTATGGTACAGCGCCGCTTACGGGTTGGCTATAATCGAGCCGCCAGAATGATCGAACGGATGGAGCAGGAGGGGATTGTCGGCCCCTCTGATGGCAGCGGCAAACCCCGCGAAGTTCTTGTGAGCAAGATAAAATAGATAGATGACAGCAAAATTGGAACCGTCCTCGCATGGGGTCTGTCCCAGACTTTTGCGGCGTGAACCACCGCGGTTCTTCGTGGATCGTAAACTTCGGGACAGCCCCCGATGGTGCTGGGGACAGTCCCAAGTTTACTGCAATACTGCTTAAACTGGTGCCATTCGGGACACTCCCCAGTTCACTACGATAGAAACTATCCTTCCAGCACCTGCCGCACTACCGTTTGTAATTCTATAAAGCGATACGGTTTAGCCACCCGACCTTGAAATCCGTACTCGCCATAATTCGCCATCACCGAATCAGTCGCATAACCGCTGGAAACGATAAGCTTTGCTTGCGGGTCAATTTCGAGGATTTTCTGTGCAGCTTCCTGCCCCCCCATGCCACCGGGAATCGTCAGGTCACAGATGACCATACCATACCTCTGATGTTTTTCATGGGCGACCCGATACTTTTCGACGGTTTCCTCCCCGTGAGCAGTATAATCGACCTGATGTCCCATCTCTTCAAGCATGGATCCGATCATCTGCTGCACCAGCTCTTCATCATCCAGTACCAAAATACGAGCTGGAACCATTACCCCATCTGTGGTTGATAGAACTTCTGCTGCCACTACCGACTGCTCTTTTTGTTCTTCCACAGCAGGTAGGATTATCGTGAATATTGCTCCCCGATTCAGTTTTGATTCTGCGACAATGGTGCCATTATGTTTTTTAATAATAGAATAGCAGGATGCCAGACCGAGACCGCTCCCTTGCTGTTTAGTCGAAAAATAAGGGTCAAAAATTTTATCCAGATGTTGCGGTGCGATACCGGCACCTTGATCCTGCACAGTGATCTGCACCTGTTGACCTGCTGCTGTTTTAATATTTCCAGCACTGACCATAATATGACCACCCTCTGGCATTGCCTGTTTGGCGTTAATGACCAGATTGCTGATGACCTGACTGAGCTGACCTTTATCCGCATCAACAAGCCATAACTTTGGATCGATATCAAGTTGTAGTTTAACATTGCTACCACGGAGTGAGAATTTTGCAGTTTCAGAAATGACTCCTTTAAGAGAGAGAGTTTCCTTAATCGGGTCACCACCTTTGGCAAAGGTCAATAGTTGTTGAGTTAAACTGGTGGCTCGCCCCATCGACAGTCCAGCAGAATTAAGGTATTTGTACGATTTATGATCATCAGGCAGAAACCTTTTTGCCATTTCAATATTGCCGAACAGCCCCGCCAACAAATTATTGAAATCGTGGGCGATACCGCCAGCCAAAATACCGACCGATTCCAACTTGCGTAATTTTAAAATTTCTTCTTCTGCGCGCTTTTGCTCGGTCAAATCGACAACGACACCTCTCAACCCGCACGGTTTTCCATTTTTTACTATGGGGCTGACATGAAAAAGTGCCTGAAAATATGAACCATCCTTTCTCAAGCATCGATATTCAGTATGGGTGATTTTCTCACCACGGAATTGTGCCGCCGTATTCTCCGCAACTTTCTGCAGCTCCTCCGGGGCGAACATATCGGTAGCAGACAGTCCTTTACCAAAATCCTCTACAGCAAAGCCAAAGAGTTCAGATGCTTGCAGGTTGGCATAGGTCACGACCATTTCGGTATCGGATTCAAAAATTGGTTCCGGCAGTAATTCCGCCATATTTCTGAAACGTTCCTCACTCTCTTCTAACAATGCTTGAGCCTGTTTACGCGCGGTAATATCAATTGCAATCCCTTCCATATAGTCCCTATCGGGATAAGCTCTAACCGAAAGAGAATAAGCAGCCTCTCGCCCCTCTGGAAGCATGAAATATACTTCAAAATCATTTACCTCTCCTTCCTGTCCGAGCTCCGCAAGAAGTTTTTGTCGTTGTGAGATATCCTGAAACAGGTCGGTGGCCTTCATTTTTCCAACAATCTCTTCTATCTTATAACCGAGCTGTTCTGCCACTTTTGCATTCACATCAAGAAACAGCCCATCAGATAATCTGGAGCGAAAAAAACCAACCATGGAGCTATCAAAGAAATTTTGATATTTTTCCTCACTTCGGCGTATTTCTTCCTGTGCCTTTTTTTTGTCATGCAACATGGTGTTGGCACTATCGGCAATCCGGGATAGATCTTCAAAGTAGATTTGATCACTGTCGATCTCTTTATCTTCATGAGCGGCCTGATCAAAAAAAATGACAAATAAAGCTAAATCTTTTTTCAATCGAGTACTGACCAGATAAAATAATAAGATGATAAAAGCAATAACAATGCCGGTCGCCAAAACGGTTCTTTGAATTTCGGAGGATTGCTGCTGTTCTGATTCAGTCCGGAGTAGCGCAATATCATTTTCAACGTTATCAAGATAAACACCAGCACCGACTAGCCATTGAAAATCAGGGATGCCATAAATAAAAGATATTTTGGGGGATTCTTTATCGGGGTCAGTCAACTTGCTCGACGAATAGTAAATGTAATCTCCTTCTGCTTTTAAAGCAGCAGCATACTCCTGAGAAAAAAGAGCCTTTGTTTTGTCCGGGTTTTTAGCAAAAATATCCCACAGTTTTTGGCTACCAGAAATGAGGCTTCCGTTTGCAACTAGAGCATCACCGTTCAGTCTGTTCACAAAGATATATCCATCGGTGCCGAAGCGGATTTTGCTGATAGTTACAAGCAAATCTGCTTTGATCTGAGCTTCAATGTCTTCGACATACAACCCCGTTCCAATAAACCAGTCAAAGGGTTCAATCCGTTTGATATAGGAAACTTTTTTATGGTTCTTGCCTGAAACCTCCGGTTCTGTCCAGCAGTATTTGTAGAAACCTTCCCCGGACTGCGTAGCAATATCAATCATATCTCTGAAAATAAACTGTCTCTGCGTATCCTGGATATCCAGCACACTTGTCCCTTCAAAGTCAGGGTGATCAGCTTCTAGATAAGAGACACCATCCAACCCAACGATAAAATAGTAGCCGGTTCCCTGTGCAAAGCGGATCGCCCTTAAAGCATCCAGAATCAGTTGTTGAATTTCACTTTTTGACCTGGTCGTTTTATTCTGCTGATAGATATTATTAGCGATGGTAGAAGCCTCATAAACCCGTTGCCTAACCCTAGTTTTTATTATTTGTTCACTCCGTGAACGTTGCTCGCTAATTAATTCGATAACCCGTTTGACCTCACGTTTTATCAGCGCTTTTTGTTGAGCCACATAATAGGTGCGCATGGTTTCGACACGTTGATCAAACTCTTTAGAGCGGGTTGAAATTTGCACGAGCATGATTATCACCGCCAAAGACACTAGCGCAGTGATGGTAATCAGTTGAAACATTCTGATCAGTTTGATTCGTTTTTGCCGCATGGTTTACAATCCTGTCGCACTGCCGATGAAAACAATCCAAACATCTTAATAAATAACACAAAAACAACGATCTTACAAATTTCTAATTCTTAGGGGCGTCTTCTGTTGAATATTAATTTTCTCTTGACAACAACGCTCAACCACTTATTGAATAGATTTTAAGTTTATACATTCTGAACAGCACCAGAGTTTGAACACTGTATTCTTATTTTGAGGACATTATGCCAGGAAAACCACTTCTTAAAGATGAACAAATCATTCATGACAGCATCAAAACAATACGGACTATTCCCCAAGCAAAAATTGAATTTATGCTGCAAAAAATTGGTGGTCCCTTTGCTGGAACTTTTCGCCTTTCCGGATTCTGGGGGGACTGTCACTATTATATCAAGCTTGTGCCAAAGTTGACTCCACAACTTGCAGATCTGGTTGTTCACCAGATAAAAACCTCTCCGGCACCACAAAACTCCAGTCCATTGTTGATCAGCCATTACATATCTCCACAGATGGCGGCATTATTGAAACAGAAAGAGATTGAATATGCCGATTGCGCCGGCAATCTTTACCTGAACCAGATGCCCCTTTACATTGAGATTGGTGGGCAGAAACATCCTCCCAAGTCGCCAGGAGCTGATCGTTTGTTTCGCCCTGCCGGGTTGAAGCTTATTTATCTGTTGTTACGCAATCACCAGGCGATCAATGCCACCTATCGAGCTCTTGCTGACGACTCAGGCATCGCCCTGGGAGCTATTGGCGATCTTTTTTCAGAACTGGAAAAACGTGGCAACTTGACGATAAACAAAGGGACAGTTCGACAGCTCAAAGCAGTTGAAGAACTTCTTCAGCGGTGGCAAATGGGCTATCTGGAAACATTACGACCAAAGTTGTTTTTACAACGCTGTCAACTTACCCCCGGTTACAGCCTCATGCAGATTCCAGAATTGTTACGGCAAGCACCCGAAGGGAAACAGATTCTCCTCGGTGGTGAGTTGGGTGCCGCCCTGTTGACTACTGGGTTTCACCCTCAAAGTGCGGTTCTCTACCTGGAACCAGATCTGCAACTGAAAACTATGTTGAAATTACACCTGGTTCCAGACCCGGATGGGGAGATCACTTTATTACAGCCTTTTGGTCAGCAGTGCGGATGGAGCGGCTGGCAACCGGACGGCCTCACCCTGGCAGATCCGCTGTTAACCTTTGCTGAACTCTATGGCAGTGCAACCGATCAGGTCGCTGCTAAACTCTACCACCAGTTTCTGTCACCACGGTTGGGAAGCTGATATGGAGACACTCCGCACGCTGTTGCAGCAAATTGATGGTCGGGGCTACAAAGCTTACAAGCAGCTGCGCGGTATTTATAATTTTAAGAAATTTCAGCTGACCATCGATCATGTTCAGGGTGATCCTTTTGCCCAGCCATCACGAATTAGCATCCAGTTGTCACCAGATCAGCATGGCATCCCTCCTGAATTGTGGGATAATCGGGTTCGTCAGACGGCTCTGGAAGATTTTCTTGGACGAGCGGTTCATGTCGCCAGCAGAAGAATTATTAAAGGTGGTCGAGGTACCGGACACAGTGGTGACATAGAGATTGCTGTCAATGGCCAACAAGTTCTGCGTCGCAACGCAGTACTGATTGACACTCAGCAACTTGAGGCGCGACTGCTATTTGCTCTCCCCGGTTCGGGGCGTTCTATCCTGGCAGAGGAAGCGGCAGTGATGTTTTTCGATGAACTGCCACAGCTTGTTGAGGCAGGTCTGATCTGGACACAGCGTTCTCTTAATACGATGCAGCGACACATTGAACAGGTAGAAGATCAGGAAACCTTACGTGATCAGCTCGAACAACTTAATGCTATTGCTTTTGTTGCCGATGGCTCACTGCTTCCCCGTCACAGTGGCACTGATGATTATCCTTTGATCGATGGTGTTCCGTTCAAATCACCCCCGGAGCTGAAACGTGAAGTTATCTTGCCCCATCAGGGGGTAATTTCAGGAATGGCAATACCGAAAGGGGTCAGTCTGATTGTCGGGGGTGGGTTTCACGGCAAATCCACCTTGCTTCAAGCCCTGGAACGAGGCATTTATAACCACATTCCCGGGGATGGCAGAGAGCGGGTTGCTACCACTGCATCAGCGGTTAAAATCAGGGCGGAAGATCATCGTGTTATCAATCAGGTTGATATCAGTCCCTTCATTTCCACTCTGCCGGGTAACCGGACAACCAACTGTTTTTCAACCGACAATGCCAGCGGTAGCACTTCTCAGGCAGCTAATATTATTGAAGCGCTGGAATGTCATTGCAAATGTCTGCTGATTGATGAAGATACCTCGGCAACCAATTTTATGATCCGCGATCAACGGATGCAGCAACTGGTACAACAGGAACCCATCACTCCGCTGTTGTATCGGATTCGTGAGCTCTATGAAACGGAAGGGGTATCCAGCATCATTGTGACGGGAGGCTCGGGAGATTTTCTTGCGGTTGCCGATCGAATCATCATGATGGACAATTATCAAACTTTTGATGTCACAGAAACAGCCCACAATCTCGCTGGGGACAAACCTCCCGCTAGAACAAACAGAGTCCCTTTTCCCAAAAACCAACAGCGACAAATTAATCTGACGATAAAACCTTTGCCACGGCAGCGGGAAGCAAAAATTCAAGCGAGAGAACAACGACTGTTGGAATATGGGCGGAAGAGGATCGATCTCTCATCGGTTGAGCAACTGCTTGATCGTGGTCAAACCGAAGCAATCGGTCGTCTAATGGCATGGTGTCATGAACATAACCAAGAACAGAAGCCTGGATTGATAGCCACACTGCAACAAGCGCTGCTGCAAGTTGAAAAACAGGGACTTGATATCCTCCTCCCCTGGAAAGCTGGTCATCTGGCCATGCCAAGACTCTATGAACTGGTGGCTGCGGTAAATCGACTCCGGTGATTGAACCATAGCCAGCAAACGCACTTTACCACGGCTTTGCTGTACTGCTGCTATTAACTATGATATTCTAACTTTAAGCTGTTCTGGATTTACCGTGTGTATTATTTTTTTAAAACACACGCAAATAATATCCAATGGTTTTCTATAAGACTCAAAATTTGTGTGCTTTTTAATTTTTAATAGATAAGGGGGAAGTCATGCCCAACAATCCTGGCCGTCATATTGTATATCGCTATGTAAGCCACCTGGTTAAAGACACTTTTGCCCTGGTTTTAGCTGGAGGTCGGGGAAGCAGGCTGCACGAATTAACCACATGGCGAGCCAAGCCGGCAGTTTATTTCGGCGGCAAATATCGTATTATCGATTTCCCCCTCTCCAACTGTGTGAATTCCGGGATCCGCCGCATTGGAGTTCTGACCCAGTATAAATCACATTCCTTGATTCGCCACCTGGTTCGAGGATGGACCCATTTTAAAAAAGAATTAGGTGAATTTGTCG
The DNA here is from genome assembly GCA_021647765.1 of Desulfuromusa sp. Taxonomy (GTDB): domain Bacteria; phylum Desulfobacterota; class Desulfuromonadia; order Desulfuromonadales; family Geopsychrobacteraceae; genus Desulfuromusa. The sequence goes on from JAKIUD010000069.1 coordinate 12,804, forward strand.
AAATTTTACCAGCCTCGCAACGCTTCTCCGAAGAGTGGTATCAGGGAACTGCAGATGCCATATATCAGAACCTTGATATCATCAGAGCGGAAAAGCCCAAGTATGTCTTGATTCTTTCTGGCGATCATATTTATAAGATGGATTACCGCCCGATGTTGCTGGAACACGTTGAAAGTGGCGCAGAGATGACAGTTTCTTGTCTGGAAGTTCCTGTTGAGGAAGCTGCCGGTACATTCGGGGTCATGACTGTTGATGAAGATAGCCGGGTTTTGCGTTTTGATGAAAAACCGGAACACCCATCTGAAATTCCCGATCAACCCGATGTCACTCTCGCTTCAATGGGGAATTATATTTTCAATACCGATTTTCTGTTTGAACTGTTACAAAAAGATGGAAAAAACCCCGATTCTGACCATGACTTTGGTAAGGACATCATCCCTTCAATTGTCGCAGATCACAATGTTCATGCTTACCCATTTCGGGATCCGGAAACAAATGAGCTGGCTTACTGGCGTGATGTCGGTTCTCTGGATGCTTTTTGGGAAGCCAATATGGAATTGATCTCCCCGAAACCAGAACTGAATTTGTATGATTCCCAGTGGCCGATGTGGACCTATCAGGAGCATCTACCTCCAGCAAAATTTGTCTTTAATGATGATGATCGGCGCGGTATGGCTGTAGACTCCACAGTGTCTGGTGGCTGTATCATCTCTGGATCTCATCTGAACAAAACCTTACTATTCTCAAATGTCCGGGTTCATTCCTATTCAACGATTGAAGAGACCGTGATCTTGCCAGAAGTCACTATCTGTCGGCACTGTAAAATCAGACGAGCCATTATAGACCGGGGCTGTGAAATACCAGAAGGAACCGTCATCGGCTACGACAGCGAACAGGACAAGGCCAACGGCTTCCGTATCACCGATAAAGGGGTGGTTCTGGTAACACGAGAGATGTTAGGACAGCCGGGAGGGTATGCTTGAGTTACCACGTATCAGCTCAAAATTGGAATAAATCTCTGTCATGATGTTATTAGCGGGAGATGTGGGAGGAACAACGTCACGGTTTCTATGGCTGGACACTGACAATCCTGATCACAGCACAACACCCAGTTATTATTCCAGCGCACAATTTACCTCGTTTCCGGCGCTGCTGGAAACATTTCTTCGTGACCAGAATATTACCCACGTCGATTACGCTTGTTTTGGTTTGCCCGGACCGGTCGCGGATGAGGAAGTCTCTCTGACCAACCTTCCCTGGATTATCTCTCGTTACGAGTTGCAGAATTTACTACCGATTAAACAGGTGAAGCTGATCAATGATTTTCATGCGATCGCCTTGGGGATAAACCTTTTACAATCGCAGGATCTGGTCTGTCTGTATCAAGGGGCTTTTGATAGAAAAGGTAACCGATTAGTTATCGGCGCTGGAACCGGTCTGGGGGTGGTTCCAGTATGTCAGCATTTGGGTCACTTTTATCCGCAACCCTCTGAAGGCGGCCATTTGAATTTTGCCCCACTGGATACCAGGCAGGAGGAGCTACTCCGTTGGTTTCGGCGCTGTCAAAGCCGAGTCGTCTATGAAAATCTCCTCTCCGGAAGTGGCTTGGAAAATTTGTATCAGTTCTGTTTTGAACAACAGGATAGCGAGAAAACAGCTCCACGCCTGTCAGCTGCCGAAATCCATATTCTAGCAGAAAAGCACGATGTAGTAGCCTCCGCTGCGATTCATATGTTTGTTAATATTTACGGTCATTTTGTTGGCAATCTCGCGCTGTTATGGCCTGCATATGGAGGAATCTATATTGCCGGAGGTATCGGTGCCAAGATCGCCCGCTGGATGACAACGACTGCGTTCACCACCCCCTTTCTGGATCAGGGGAAGATGCGTGCTATGGTAGAAAAAATGCCGATTTATCTCGTCATGGATGATCTGGTGGGTCTTAAAGGGGCACTGCTGGTCTCCAAACAACTGGCCGGGCAGAGCAAACTCTGAGCTGTCCCGATTTACGGAATAGTCGCTATTATTTTTTTCTGGTTATGCATTATGTTCCAGTTAATTCCTCAGCGAGAAAAAAGTTCATAATTAACCTCCCTCTCCCTTGATGGGAGAGGACTGGGGTGAGGGTGGGTCACCATGAATGCCCCTCCCCTTAATCCCTTCTCACAAGGGGAGGGGGGAAACCTCAATCAGCTTGAGTGTTGGACATAACCAGATATTTTTATCAACCCTGTTCTCGTTATTGGTTACGAGGAGTGAACAGTTATCATGACTAATAAAATTAAAGTTGTACTTTGCTGGCATATGCACCAACCATATTATCGCGACGGCTTGGATGGAACCTATCGTTTACCTTGGGTTTATCTCCACGCCATCAAGGATTACGCTGACATGGCTGCCCATCTGGAATCTTTTCCTGCAGCTCGGGCAGTAGTCAATTTTGCTCCGGTTCTGCTGGAACAGTTGGATGATTACGCCCATCAGATGCGCAACTGGTTGCAAGAAGGGGAACCTATGCATGATCCCCTGCTTAATCTCGTTTCAGGTCAGTTATCGATTCCAGATGAGTCCGAAGCACGAGCCGAAATTATCCTCGCTTGCCAACGGATTAATGCAGCGACGACAATTGATCGGCATGCCCCATTTCGGGTATTGGTAGACATCGCTCTGGAACAGTATTCCAATGGTGAACTGGATGCGATCCGGGTTAATTATCTCAGTCCACAGTTTTTTACCGACCTGCTCATGTGGTATCATCTCGCTTGGCTGGGAGCCAGTATTGTCCAAAATGATCCTCGAGCGACCCAGTTAATGTCGCGCAAAAATAACTTCACCAAAGACGATCAGATTCTGCTGGTGGAGCTGATGGCCGACATCATCGAAGGGATCATTCCCCGTTATCGCACCCTGATGGAAGCTGGTCGTATCGAACTGTCCATGTCACCCTATGGTCATCCCATCGTGCCATTGCTACTCGATTTTTCCGCTATGCATGATGCCCAACCTGAAGCACCTCTGCCTAAACATTCCAATTATCCCGGTGGGTTAGAGAGGGCTAAATGGCATCTACGCCGAGGGATTGATGTTTTTGAAGAGTACTTTGGAGCCCCTCCACGTGGGGTATGGTTATCTGAAGGTGGGATCAGCAGTGGTGCCCTGGAGCTGCTTGATGAGCTTAATTTTGCCTGGAGCGCTTCCGGGGAAGGGGTATGGCGGGGTTCCTGCGAAGCCTCCAAAGTGGGGGCAGAAAAAATGGAGCATAAAAAGATGCTTTATCAGCCGCTGGTCAATCCGCCCCAGAAGTGTGCGGTGTTTTTTCGCGATGACGGGCTGTCCGATCTGATTGGCTTTCAATACAAAAACTGGAACGCCAAAGATGCTGCCAGTGATTTTTGTCAGCATCTCAAAAATATCGCTGGTTTTCTGAAACAGGAATCGGGATCTCAAGTTGTGACTATCATTCTCGACGGGGAAAATGCCTGGGAATATTATCCAGATAATGGATTCTATTTCCTTCAGGCGCTCTATCAGAATTTGACCGATCATCCCCATCTGGAGATGACCACATTCAACGATGTTGTTGAAATGCCAGATAGCGTACCCGTTGGGAAACTCCCTGTCCTTAAAGCTGGAAGCTGGGTTTACGGATCATTTTCTACCTGGATTGGTGATAAGGATAAAAATGCGGCTTGGGATCTCCTGGTTGAAGCTAAGAATTGTTATGACCGAGTCATAAAATCGGAGGCGTTACCGATGGATAAAAGGGTCGAATTGGCGCGACAACTGGCAGTATGTGAAGGTTCCGACTGGTTCTGGTGGTTTGGTGATTACAATCCCGCTACCAGCGTCCGGGATTTTGACCAGCTATTTCGTCGTCATTTGATCCGACTCTATCAACTTATGGAAAAAATCCCGCCGCAGAAGTTGAAAAATCCGATCTCCCATGGTGGTGGCGACACAGATGAGAATGCGGGAACCATGCGGAGAAACTGAAACATGATTAGAACAGGAATAGATAAAATGAGTAAAATGAGAAGAGCTGGTGTTTTATTACATCCCACAGCGTTGCCACAAGGGGTTCTTGATGAAAACGTTGAGCTTTTTCTCAACTGGATGGCTCAAGCGGGGTTAAGTGTCTGGCAAATGCTACCACTTGGGGCACCCCACAGTGACCACTCACCCTATCAGGCTTATTCCGCCTACGCACTCAATCCAGCACTATTGCCAGAAAATCTTTCAGCAGTGACCGTGGACGAAGATAACCTTTTGACTTTTATCCAAAATGAAAGTACCTGGCTTGATGATT
>JAKIUD010000070.1 GCA_021647765.1 Desulfuromusa sp.
CCAGGCTTTACGAACCATTGGAAGGCGGTTGACCAGGATGATAAAAACCGCCAGAAGGATCAGCAATTTTGGCAGGTTCCGCAACAGTTCTACATAAGCAAGAGCTAAGCGACTGCCAAGCCAGTTGTTGCCGGCCCGAATGATCCCCATCACAACACCGATCACCGTTGAGGCAATAATACAGACAAATGACAGTTGCAAGGTATTCAGTAAGCCAACCAACAAAACCCGTGCATAACTGTCAGAGGCAGAGTAAGAAATCAGCGATTCATTAACATCAAAGCCCGCTTCTCCACTCAAGAAACCGAAGTTAATCTTGATCCCTACGGCTGCGAGATTATCGTGAATATTCTGTACGATGATATAGGAAATAGCAATCAGGATAACCGCAAGGGTCAGTTGAATGACGAAGGAACGCTTTTTTCGGTTGGCTAACCAGCTCACAATCGCGACTCCTGCATAGTTTTTACCCTGATTTGAGATGCTCCATCAGGAAGACTCAAACTGAAAATATGAATCTTATGAGTAATTCATAATAGTAACAGCAAAGCAAGTCACAAACAATCGTCTAACCACCAAAGCTGATGATTGCTCTGATTCAGCACCTGTGAGATGGAAGAATAGAGGGAAGTAATCGGTGATTTGAGATGGGAATTGTCCTGGATGACGTGAAAATTGAAAAGATGGTAGAATAGATGAATGAATTAGTTATCAATCAAAAAACCTCTGGAAAAGATTCCGATAGATAAAGGAGAGAGATTATGAATCGAAGACAAATACTGCTGATGCTCACATCACAAACTGGAATGTTATGGCTGGCGGTAAACGGCTTTGCAGGACAGAATAAAAAGAACGGGGCGGCAATGACAACCTCCGGGAAGATCAAAGTTTATTCCGCTGAACAGGGCGACTTTATCCTGGTTGATAAAGTGCACAGAAGTAAAGAGGAATGGAAACAACTATTAACCTCTGAGCAGTACCATGTTTTACGTGAAGCAGGGACAGAACGAGCTTTCACTGGAAAACTACTGAAAAACAAACAACATGGGGTCTACCGCTGTGCCGCCTGCGGCAACGATCTCTACCTTTCTGACAGCAAATTTGATTCGGGAACCGGCTGGCCAAGTTACTACGAAGCCATTGCTGACGAGAATGTCCTGATTCGGGAAGATCGCGGTTTTTTTGTCACCCGTAACGAACTGATCTGCAGTCGTTGTGAGTCTCATCTGGGACATGTTTTTGATGATGGTCCACCGCCGACCGGCAAGCGTCATTGCATCAATTCAGTATCATTGAAATTTAAAAAACTCGATCAATAAAGAGAGCTCAGGAGTCAGTTATGAGAAAAATCACACTATTACTTTTTATTCTTCTGGTTGCACTGACAAACAGTAGTGTCGCGGCAACCAGTCGGGCTATTTTTGCCGGGGGCTGTTTCTGGTGTATGGAGGCTCCATTCGAAAAGTTGGATGGCGTCAGCGAAGTGATCTCCGGTTATACCGGAGGGGCTCAGCTGAACCCGACCTATCAGGAGGTTTCTGCCGGGGGAACCGGGCATACTGAAGCAGTTGAGGTTCTTTATGATCCCCAACTGGTTTCCTATGAAAAACTTCTCGAGGTGTTCTGGAGGCAGATTGATCCCACCGATGCAGATGGTCAATTTGTCGACCGGGGCACTCAGTATCGTAGCGACATTTTCTATCTCGATGCCAAACAGCAACAACTGGCAGAAGCATCAAAACAACAACTGGAAAAAACTGGCCGGTTCGATAAGCCAATTGTCACTGAAATAACTGCTGCCGGGAAATTTTATCCAGCAGAAGAGTACCATCAGGATTATCACAGTAAAAATCCGATTCGTTACTGGTATTACCGGGGCGGTTCAGGGCGAGATGATTATCTTGATAAAGTGTGGGGAAAGGATCGGCAGAAATAACGAAAATATAGCATACTGCAACAGTTAATTCAGTAAAAACAAATGGTTAAGCTATTCATAACGACCAACTAATGATGCAAGAACTGCCACCAGAAGGACTTAAAGGTTGGTGGTTTTTTGCAAATCTTACAAGTTTTGAGATAAAAAGGCGGAGTCATTACTGGCTCCGCCTTTGATATTACACTAGCAGCCTGTCAGACTATCAATGAACTGGCTGCAAATTCGTCCATTTGGCCCAGATGATCCGACAGGCTGCTAGATCGTAAAGCTTTACGCCTTCTTCTGCTTTCGTCTGTACCAAGCAAGACCTGCAGTCCGCTACCAAGAAGTAAAATGGTTGAAGGTACGGGTGCTAGCGTCCATACAGCATAAACTACTGTGTCATCGGATGTTGTGTCAAATGATTCAGAAACGAATGATGGTCCTGTCTGGGTATTATCTATGACTAATAGCTGCATAGGAGGGTCAAAATTCTTGTTATAATAATCCCGTTGAAATGCGTAAGCTACTTGTACTATGTCGGAATGATTGGCTAGCTTTACTTGATAAGTAATGATGAGCGATTCTCATGGCGCTATATAATATTATCCGCCAATAAACTGGGCCTGCAGCACCATCTCTAGCATCCCAACAACCTATTTTCTGCCAGTCTTCACATAGGTTTTGACCTGTTCGACTGTCATCTCTTTTAAACCCAGATTTTCTATATTGCGACCTTCCCCCCACCAATTGCATTCGTGTACTTGATTGTAAATATTCACTGCTGAATCGATGGTTGGAGTGTCAACACCGACGAGTTTTCCCAGGACGCTCCACGGAACCAGCCCATAGGGACAATCTTCGGTGAAATAACGACTATTAATTTCGTGAGGTCCCGAAATGGGGGTCAGAGAAATGTTGCCATGGATAGCCATGTAGAGGTCTTGCCAACTGTAACCCTCTTTCAGTCCGCTGAAATCTTCTGTTGGGGTCAAGTGGTAACCGAACTTTTCTCCCACGGCCTTACGTTCGTGATCGATTGCACGGTTAATTTTCATCGCACCCGGGGTAACCCCATGCTCATAAAGGAAAAAGCTACGTTTAGGCCAATTTTCGATAGCACTGATGCTCGTCAGGCAGGGGCCAGTATGAACTCCCGGATTGACGAGGCTAAGTCCAGCTTCGAGGACATCATCGTAAACCCGCTCAAAAGAGTGAATAGTACGCATCTCATCTATCAGTTCCGGTCCTTTTACTGCCGGCATAAAAGCAACATTGATGGGATTCAAACCAAATATTGAGATTTTACAGGGTGCGGTGATTCGGGTGTCGTAGGGCAGGTTATTCACTTCAGCAATGACCGGACATGGTTCGTCTAAAAAAATACTCTTGAATAGTAAGGCCGCAAAGGCACCAGGATAAAGGACGACAACCTGATCACTGCTGACACTTCCTTTGAGCAGCCTAGCATAGCCTTCGTGAGCAAAAGCAGGGGTGACAATCAGGATGTACTTGACTCCGGCGATAGCTTGATCAATATCACTGGTAACCAAATTCAGTTCAAAATGTCCCTCTACCGTACCACTCGACTCAATGGTCTTGCTGGTAAATAACTGTTCAATATTTTGGCGAAATTCTGGCATTTCAAATAGATTCACTGTGAACCCTCGAGAAATTAAATCGACTGCCATTCCATGAGCACCATGTCCACCACCTAAGATTGCAATTTTTTTATTCATCATTATTACTCCATGTTTTTAGTTTCAACTTCTTAAGCCAGCAGATAGAGATCTGAACTCTGCTCAAAGGCCCCAACCCAAATATTTTAAAAGAGTATTCTGTATTTACTGCTCTCAAGCTGAGGACTGCATCCCTAAAATATTTTCTTTAACTTGGTTACTGAATGTAAGAATGTGCTTTTCCATGACTGACTTGGCTAAATCAGCATCTCTCACTTCCAAAGCTGCCAACATTTGCCGTTGATCGTTAATTTGCGCTAGAATTTCCTTTTCGCCGAAAACTAAATAATACCAGAAACGAGCACACACTCCATGAAGCTTCTGAAGCATTTCGGACAACTGTGGATTGAATGTTGCTTCATAAGTTACCTTATGGAAATCAGACTCAAACTGAAAAAGCTCATCTGAGCATTTTTCCCCTGTGTTCGAACAGTCATCAACAGCCTGTATAATTTTTCTGAGACGACTCAATTGTTCCTCAGTGATTCTCTCTGCGGCTAATTGCCCAACCAAGCCCTCCAAATTCAATCTAATTTCAATGACGTGATTGAACTCACGCAATTCAAGAGGTGCTACAAATGTTCCTGCTCGGGGAACGCTGTTGACCAAACCATCTTTCTTGAGTTCCAGAAGGATTTCACGTAGTGGAGTTCGACCGATATTGTAGAAATCCATCTGTTTTTTTTCGTTTAACAAGTGCCCTGGCGGAAGATCCTGTGTGATGATTCGATGTCTGAGATGCTTGTAAACTTCATATTTTGAAAATACCATAGAAAACCCCAATCGTTGTAATTATCCATTTCCACAGTATCAACTGCTAAAAGATCCCATCAAATTTTTTTCTGTGGTTACCTGATACCATAAAATTGATAAGGGTCGTAAAATCAAAGACAGGTAGTTCTGTAACCTGCTGCACTGCATAAGCGTAAGGGGGCATATTCGAGCATTCTAGAAGAATCGCCCCAATCTCAGGATGCTCTCTCTGTAGTTCAACAGCAACTTCTATGATTTCACTTTCTATTTTTTGTGGGTCAAGAGCCCCAATCTCATCAAGAATAGGACCACGAAAAGCTGGCTTGTCCTCAAGTCCAGCAACAACAAATTTCACATTTGATCCTGCGGTTGCAATAGCAAGAAGTTCTGGCGTCATTCTTTTTGCGTTGGCGGTAATAATCCCCACCGGCTGCGACCACCCAAGAGCCGATCCAATTATTGGAAGTTGAATCATAGAAGACAGAAAAACCGGAATGTTAACCGCCGTTGATACAGCATCCTGAAAGCGAATCATAAAACCACAATCGCTAGTAATCCCCTTAACCCCTTGTTGCTCAAGGAACTTTGCTGCCTCAACAACCGTATCCGTAAGAGTTTCATCTCCTAGATTAATTAATCGTTCTAAGGAGCAGCCTTGAACTGTATGGTACAAAACAGGGTAGGAATAAGTACTGGCATTACCCACATCCCCAGGAATAAAAGGGGTGAAACAATCGACCAATAAAATCCCAATCTCATGCCCATACGATTCGGCCCCTGACCTTACTTCATAAAGATCCATTTATTCTTAATTCCACTTCATTGTTAATGGTTTTCAAAACATTTTGCAAAACGTTCAAAGTTAAAATATTGTCCACAACACTAAACAACATGAGGTTACTTTAATTCTCATAACAACATCCTGCTAAGGAAACAGTGATGGAATGAATGTTGAAACAAACGGAACATAGGTGACCAATAGTACAACAACTACGTTTGCAGCCAGGAAGGGGAGTACTGAAATACTAATTTTTTCCATTGATTCGCCAGAAATGATGGATGCAGCAAATAAGCAGCATCCCACCGGCGGTGTGGCCAGACCTGTAATCAGATTAATACTCATGAATACACCTGCATGGAGAGGATCAATCTCCATCATTTTAAATAGAGGCAGAAAAACTGGTGTTACAATCATGATTGCAGGAATAGCATCCATAAACATTCCCATTATAAATAGCATGATATTTATAAGTAGTAATATCATAATTTTGTTATGAACATTATCTACTAGGAACTGTGCAAAATACTGTGGCACCTGCTCATTTGACAGCACCCATCCAAACAATGCTGCAGCAGCAATGATAATGGAGACACTTCCAGTCTCAACAGCTGAATCTTTAACGACTTCAATAAGGTTTCCCGGCGTCATCGTTCGATAACCAAAGAGGGCGATCAGCGTTGCATAAAAAACCGCGATAACAGCGGCTTCGGTAGGGCTGGCAATACCCAGGAGAATACTGCCCAAAATCAATACTGGCAGAACTAAAGCCGGGAGACCATTCTTTACAATATTTACACCCTCCATAAAAGGGATCTTTCGGGTTCTCTTGGGGAAATCTGTTCTTAACCCTATGATTTTTACAGCCCCCATCTGCGCTAGGCCAACAAGAACACCAGGCAAGGCACCTGCTAAAAATAAATCTCGAATGGAAACCTGGGCGATTGATCCATAGATGATAAACATCAGACTAGGAGGAATAATGGGACCCATAGTCGATGATGCTGCTGTTACAGCAGCACTGAACCGTTTTGAATAACCTTCTTTCACCATTGTAGGAATTAGAATAGACCCTATAGCTGTTGTATCAGAAATGGCGGTTCCTGTAATACCACCGAAAAACATACTTACCACAATGTTAACATAGGCCAGACCACCCTTTAACCTTCCCACCATTAGATCGGCAATGCTAATCAACCGATCGCTAATATTTGCCCTGGACATAATTTTTCCAGCTAAAACGAAAAATGGAATCGCTAATAAAATAAATGAATCAAATGACCTCATTATTCGGATAACAACGATATCGAAGGGCAGGTCTACTCCTACAAAGTAAACCAGTGTAGAAGCAAGTAAAGCAAAAGGTATGGGTATTCTGACCAGCATTAGCAGGACAAAACAGATTAACATAAGTATAATATATGTCATTATTATCCCCGTATAATCAAAAATTACGAACAGAACTAGCGGGTAAGGCAAGACTCAATAGCCAAAACCTCCGGTAGAGGACAATCTGTTAATTACGGTACTCACCAGGCAATCCAATTGTTTTCCTCAAGAGATATAAAAAAATTATCGCGAAACATATCGGCACTGAGAGATAGACGATCCCCATTGAAATGAACGATAAAACAGGGGAATGTACACCCCACATACCGATCGCATACTTTATACCTTTAACAACAAGCATGGCTGAAAGCCCCATCATTATAATGTAGTGTGCTAAATCAAATATCAGCCTGACGCTCTTGGGCATTATATCGTAAAAAGACTCAATAGATGCATGTCCATTCAGCATATAGGAGATAGCAGTCCCTATCATCACGATATATATATACATATATCGTGCAACAGCATTTGACCAAGAAATTGGCTGGCCAAGAAAAAATCTCATGGCAATGCTGACGCCCAATAGCAAGGTTAAGCTAATCAATAGTATTATTAAAACAGTATTGCTAATTGTTTTGATCTTCTCAAGAATCAGATCAAAAGCTACTCCCTTTCCCCTGTTTTTTTCGTCATAGTTCACAACAATTTCTCCTCAACAAGTTTCCATATGCAGTGTTTTCTGACAGCTTTCGTACACTTACCGCACAAGGGATGGGTTACCGACTCAAATATAATCAAGTTAATTTGTCCATACCGATTCTACCCGGCCATCCATTTGCGTGCTTGAGACTGGTATCACAAGTAGAAAAGGCGACACCCCGGCGGGTGTTCTTTTTGAAACAAGTGAATCATATAAATATTGCAACCAGATTCCACCGACCGGGGGCAACCAAGTCTCCACGACTAAATTACAACGAACAGAAGATTATCCGAATTTTAAAAGCCGCAGAGTTATCAACCTTAATCTCTTTTTCCATGATATGCTGCTGGCAAGCTCTCTTCAGGGTTGAGCAACTGGATATCCTTGTACCAAGCTTCCCAATGAGGATTCTTTTTAAACCACTTGGTATAGACCTTTTCAGCTGCTTTTTTAAACGGAGCGAGATCAGGATAGGTTATCGTAGCACCATCTTTTTTAGCTTTTTCAATGAATTCTTGTTCCCGTACATACTGCCAGGCATCCGCCAGCTCAATAGCACTTTCAGCGGCGTCTCTAACGATATTTTGCTGGGCTTCATCTAGCTTATTCCATGTTTTTGGAGAGACAAAAAGAATTTTCTGGGTCCACATCTGGTTCAAAATGGCATAATTACTAACGACTTCCTTCATCTTGAAAATATAGTTGCAGTAAACACCGAGATCATTGGCATTGACTAGGCCGGTTTGCAAAGAAGTGTATAACTCACCCCAGTCTGTTGGCGTGACGGTAAAACCGAAATCTTTATAGATATCTACAAATAACGGATTCTGCATGCAACGAAGTTTAACCCCCTTGGCATCCTCTATTTTATTAATAGGTGCGGTGCTGGCTATAGCAAAACCATTGCAATCCGAGTATATACCCAACGCTATCAATCCAGTGGCTTTACTGATTTTCCTCAGGATTTCATTTACAACGCCTGAACGCCGTGCGACTTTGTAGTGTTCCTTACTTTTAAAAAGGTAGGGCAACTGCAGAAATTGGACATCCGGATAATATCCGGCAATATGACCAGCGCTTGTGGCTCCGATACTCACAGTGCCCAACTTCAGAAATTCAATAGCTTCTTCTTCACTATTTGTCAGAGTTCCTGGGAATATCTTTACTTTGATCCCTGAACCAGGCTTCTCTTCTACCAACGTCTTAAAGGTTTCTGCAAGAAGTTGATCAGCATCGAAGGTGTTATTCTGATGGGCAAACTTCAAGGTTATATCAGCAGCCGAAACATTGAATACACCAAATGCAAAAACAAGTGAAAACATGACAACAAAGGCTAACAGATTAATACTTGATCTTCGTAACATAGTTCTTACTCCTCTCTTTAATACAGTGAATTTGATACCAACTGGATCTAGACAACCTCTCAGACAAAATTGCTTTATACTCACCTCCTCCTTCTGTTTTTGATGTTAGTGTGATGTGGCGATTTCTTTAAAAATTGCAGAACACTTGATAGTTTTTAGCTATTTTTTCTGCATGATCATCTCTTCCAGACGATTTCCAGCAGCTTTATGGGTAATAATTTGGACAGCTTTTTCAGCGACAACACTGCCCGCTTCAAGGGCAGGCAATCCACCCATATAAATATTGCTAATTAACGTGTATTCGTAGTGAATCCCTTTGTTACCACTATATTCAATAGCCTGTCTTCGTACCTCTGCATCATTTAGTCGATAGACTAAATATGCGGACATGCTTCTGGAAGATAGCGCATCTCCTCCTGGGCGTTCCCCGATAAGCATGATGATCAACTGGCAGTGAAGGGCATCACCGATATGCTCTGTAAGTTTGACCCGACCGTAGTGCACCAAAATATGCTGGCCCATGGAATAGTTTTGGCTTCTCAAGCCGTCTTCGAGAACCGTCAGAAGGTCATGGATATTATGGTGAATCGCCTCTGCGCTAAGACCATCAGTAATTACGATCTGGATATCTTTGTTTTCAGGGCCGAGGCTTTCCATACTCTCCGCAGTCAGCATGGTACCTAATTCTGATCGTCTTAGATGATCCTCTCGGCATTGAGCCATAGTAGTCAACACACGAAAATCGATACCTTCAAGCTCATCCTCCCGCAAGCGGCTATGCACTGCCTCCCGTCCAATAGATTGATTGAGCAACAGTGTTCGTTGAACCTTATTCACGGGACGCGGCCCTGCATTGTCGAATCCGGGTGCCGACGGCAGGGATTCTCGAAGCCGTTGGAACTCCGCAGCCGATTTGCAAAACAATCGAGGATTCCCCCATTCAGAGCCGCGCGTCACGCACCCGTCCGCCGACTGCTCAAAAATCCCTTTTTCCTTTGCCCACTCCAGAAACTCAGGAGCAGGGATACGATTGTGGACTTCACGAAGGGTCTGATCGTCGTGTCCACTATTAACAAAATGTGCCAGCATACGATCTGTTCCAAGGTAGACATCCATAAAAAAATTGGCACCGGCAGCTGTCGCCAGATGGGTCGTCATTTGCTGACCTTCTATATGAGTGTCGGCGTGGAGGGTATAACTCGGGCTAACGCCCATGGGCAAACCGAGAAGTTTGCCCATGAAATTGTCCTGAAGATTGGATATCATAAGCTCAAAATCGTTCAGATGTGTCTCTGGTCCAATGAAACCAGTAGCGCTGTTTACCATAAAAGGATCGTAGCGCCGGCACAGTCCGTAACAGAGCGCTTCACACGTGGTCATATCTATGCCATTGTGCTTACGGTAGGTCATTTCGCTACCTTGTCCGGTCTCTAGATACATAAATTGCCGAGCCACATTCCTCAATGGTCCTTTTTCGATCATGGTGTTGTATGCTTGATCCATGTAGGAAACTGTCACGTCAAATTCCTCGGTCAGAGTCCGCTCGGTTCCCGCGAAACTTTGGAACAAGATCTCCACAGGAGCGCCGAGCTTAAGCGCAGCCAACTGGGTCTTGACATGACCCAGCACACAAATTTGTGTCGGGACACCGGTTTCCCTGCGAAGCTTGTCTATATGGGTAATCACGGAAATGATAGTATCGATGGATCCTTCGGCGGGATTTACACCAATAAGGCAGTCACCCATGCCTAGAGCTAAATTTGTATAGACCATCAGGGAGATGGCATCGAGATTGTCCTTTGGGTGGTTTGGCTGTATCCGAAACGATAGGCTTCCGGGTACCCCTATCAGGGTTCTGGCCTTGGTGGGGGTGAATATTTTTCGTGGGATAAAAATCAATTCATGGGCATCCATCAGTTTAGAAAGGGCTGCCGCTATGACCGGTATCATTCCCCTCCCAATCCGTTTGATCTCCTGGCCATCGCTACGCAGCAGATGATCTTTCAGATCTCCCAGTGTCATGAATGAAATGGAGTTGAAAACCGTATGATCAACATCATATCCGATGCGCACCACCGTATCCACGAGGTTATTATCATCAGTCAGGGGGTGGTCGTAAATATACTGAAGCGTCAGAGAGGAAAGGATCATTCGAGCTGTTTCTCGAATCATGTCATTTTTCGGGGCAAGATCGGTATTGCGATCACCGGCCTTGCTGATATCGGCTGCTCCAAGTAGTTTTTTAAGCCCCTTGAAACGAATTTGTTTTCCTAAAATTTGTTTGGAATAGATTTCATCCGACTGTGGCTCTGGTACGTCGATTTCTAGAATGGGTGTGATTGTTTTCATTCTTTTAGTTTCTCCTTACCTCTAACACACACCGTAAAATGAGACTGGAACGATATTGTTGTGGAGACGACCTATGGTCACAAAATGTGCATTCCTGTCAGGGATTTCGTCTATAACAATTAAATTAAACGGTTCTTGCCGCCAGTTGCTGGCATAATTACCAAGAACCAGACCGTAATTGTGGGGGACCAATACCACCACGGGCTGCTTTGGATTTACCTGCATACAGACATCCCTCAAGTGCTGACCAAAAGATTTTACCGACCCGAGGCTTTCGCAGATCGGGATTCCCATATCTGCAACTGGTGATCCAGCGTTACTTTCCCCTGAAACCACTTGGATACATGCGCCATTTGGAGTGGCCTCTACCAGCGAGAGGGCGTGGAGGATCTGCTTGGCATCCGCATCAATTGGCAAACGCGCCACAATAGGGAGATCCCGGCGAGGAAGAATGTCGCTGTCGGGCAGAAAAATTGTCGATCCGGAAATCTCTGTACTGTGGAGAGTGAGACCATACACTGTAGCGCGGCCCTGATTATCTGGAACTAAATCGCTTATGTGGGCTGCAAGCAAAGGTGATTGGACAATCCGCTTAGCCAAATCGATTCCCAGATCGCCATAATGAGTGGTGCCCGGTAACTCCTTGCCCTGGTTCTCCAAATATATCAGTTCACCGACGCCCCCTGAAAAAACCAGAACTGGAGCCGCTTCAGTAGATTCAAAGGCAAAAGGAACCTGTTGGTATCGATTGGTGGTGGGTGATGAAAAAAAATCGGTGTTGCCGCTGGAAATCGCTTCCAGGGCGTCGATATAAAAATTTAGAATTGCGTTAATCGCTTGGGAAGATAGATCTTTCCCGAGGCACTTTTCAATTCCGAGATCATTGAGGAGTTCTTTTCCATAGGGCGACATGCTGATTAACCGGTAGGTCCCCGGTTCGAATTGGAAATGTCTGGCACCAATGAAATGACACCCAGTAGATAGAACGCTGCCGTTTTTCCCGAAAGCTGGATTGGTAGTGCCGCCACCAATATCGATATTGATAAATGGAGTTTCTGCGTGAAATCGCGATAGCATCGAACAACTGCCCATGAAGGCCAACCAAGACTCCAAGCGCGGATCGTCCGCTGTCGCAACAATGGCTTCACCAATCCGTTCACCTATCAGTCGAGCCAGAGCAGCGGCATTGATCCGCTTGGCTGCAAGCCCTGTAATAATGACACCGCCAGAAAAAAGGGTATCGCAGCGTATACCACTCTCAGAGATCCATTGGTCGATATAGCCATCCAATCGAGCCAAATCAATTTTATCATCATTAAACGGCGTAAAGACAGGTTTCGAACGATACTCCACCTGAGGAACGCCAAACCCCATCCTCCCGGTGGTGCAACTATGTTCAACACCGGCAGTTGCCACCATGGCGCTACTGGTTGTTGATCCAAAATCGAGACCGAGCATAGTGACCCGATTTGATCGGTTCGAAAGTTTCATGTGGGAGCTCATTGGCATATCTAACCTGTTTGCCTTCATCCCGTAGGCCGCCAACCGATATTTACCAAGCGTAGGCAACTCAGCTAGCAAACTAATTAATATACTAGTGATATATTAGATGGCACATTAAAGTCAACAAGTATTTATCGCAAAATTCATCTACAAAAAACTCGGTAGTTGCTACAATTTATTTTTTACCTACTCTAATTTCCCGGAAGCTTTAAGGTATGGTGCTGTTGCAACTTTTCCGGATAGGTCTTTTTTTTGGTATTTTGACTACGAGGGGGACAAGTGAAACTTCAGGGAAATGTAATGATGTGATTTTTCTCGCAGGTTACCATGCTCTTTATGAACTGTTTCGTTAAGTGTGGTGGAGGTGTATTTCAGGATACTTGTCAGACCAAGTCGTGACTATTAAAACTAAAAAGAGGGGCAGAGTTTTTCTCTGCCCCGCTTTTTCTTCTGGAACTATCTGACCTTTTTTCGCCCCTTCGGTACCCGCTTGCGCCGGATTCTTTTTTCTGGAAGTTCAACAGCCGGGGCAATCACCGCCATCTCTTCCTTGGTCTTGGCCGCCGAGACACTGATGCAACTGTAACGATCAATCAACCGGGTTCCATCGAGCATATTGATCGCTTCTTTGGTTTCAGCATCGTTGGACATGCAGACGAAAGCGACCCCCTTAAACTGATCACATTTAGCAACAGCAGGAGCCAGGTGATTACTTTTAACTGGAAGAACCGTATTTTCCATCTAAAAAGGTTCTGGTTTCAACTCATCCCTTGAGCAATAAATTCCCCTAGCGTCACTATGGCAACAGTTGCTTTAGTAAAATCCCTGTTTTTTTGCGAGCGATAATGTAATCGCGGTGTTACTGCTCAGTACAAGCGCAAACGACAGCATCTTCAAAATCGGCAAACCTAAGAATCCGGACACGCAAAAGTGTACGACAAGATCAATCAACCATGAGTTAAACTGCGGGACAAACACTCGGGAGACTATACACACGGGGGCAGTTACTCTTAGGCAAAAGGGGACGTTGTTGCTTTAGTGCTTTAAAGATGTTATCTTTCCACCATGCCAAGACAACCACGTATTGACAGTCCTGATCTTCTTCATCACGTTATCGTCCGTGGAATTGAGCGCGGCAAGATTTTTATCGACGATGAGGATCGCGACAGTTTTGTTGAACGCCTGCACATGTTGTTGCTAGAAACTGGTACTGACTGCTATGCTTGGGCACTGATTCCCAATCATTTCCATCTACTTCTAAGACCGCACACCGTTAAACTCTCCCGCTTCATGCGCCGACTCCTGACCGGATATGCGGTGACGTTTAATCGCCGCCACAAACGGAGCGGTCATCTGTTTCAGAATCGTTATAAATCAATCGTTTGTGAGGAAGATGCTTACCTGCTGGAACTGATCCGCTACATTCATCTGAACCCGATAAGAGCTGGTCTGGTTGATAATTTGGGAACACTTGAACATTATCTCTGGTGTGGGCACGCCGAGATCCTTGGAAGAAATAAAAAATCAGGGCTTGCGACAGACTGGGTGCTTTCACTGTTCTCTCAATCTGAGAAATCTGCACAACAACGGTATCGGCAATTTATCGCCGATGGAATCAAACAGGGGAAACGGCCAGAACTTGTTGGCGGAGGATTAAAACGGAGTCAAGCAGGACGGGCAGATCAGGGCGAAGCGCAACTTTATGATGAACGGGTTCTCGGTGGTGGCGATTTCGTCCAACAGCTACAGGATAATGGGTTGCTTGATGCCACAACACATCCCAAAATGGCTCTGGATAAATTGCAGTTTGCGGTTACTGAAAGATATTCGCTATCGATTGATGAATTTATGAGGCGAGCGCGATCAAGTGATATCTCAAAAGCCAGAATTCTCTTCTGTTATTCTGCGGTACGTTACTTTGGTCATTCTGGAGCTGCAGTGGCAAGATATTTGGGGATTGGATCTTCATCTATTAGTCGAGCAGCACAAAAAGGGGAGCTGCTGGTGCGAGCAGACAAAGATATAATCAGTTGGATTGAGAGCCTAAAGCACTAAAGCAACAGCGTCCCCTATGACACTCTATAACAGCACAACAAATGCCAGCCCCGGATCGGCATCACGAGTTCCGGTTTCGGTGATACTGCGGGAGGCCATATGGGCCTTACGGGCAACGATGGTCTTCATGCTGTCAGAAAAACCGATCCCCCGGATATCAGCTTTACTGGTATCACCAAATATTGCGGCACTTGCCATGCGGCAGAATTCAGTATTAAATCCTCGAAAAACTCCCTTGCTGTCGGGCGTTGAAAACCCCGGTGAGTTTGGATTGACTAGACAAATAATTTTCCCATCTGCTTTGATTTCATCCAGAACCGTTCCGGCGAAAGCCTGAGTTGCCAATAGGGTGATCGAAACCAGCAGGGCCAAACTAAAAATAGTGATACGCTTCATACATAACCTCCGTTTAAAAGTTTAAAGATGATCTCTCCGGTTTGAGAGGGCTAAAATCACAATAATGCAGAAAGTGTCCGTTAGAAAATAGTGGCAATTAAATCTGACATAGAAATCCCCCTCAATCCCCCGCTTGTAAAGGGGGAGACTAGATAACTCCCCTCTTTGGCGAAGAGGGGCTGGGGGAGATTTAAATCTTTGTACTGCCATCCTCAGCCACGCAAACCTCTAACCAGACACTACTGGCGATGGTAACAACATTTGTAGACATATCGATCAAAAGATGTTTCTCAGTAGTTCTGTTTTTTCTCTAAATGACGACCATAAGCAGATAAACACCAGCACGAAGTAAAGTACCAGATTCCGACAAAGACATAGGCTTCAAGACCGTACTTTTGCCAACCAGGATCACTATAAGCCATTTTTGCCGTGGAAAGCATATCATGAATCCCGACAATCACCACCAATGATGTATCCTTGTAGGCACCGATCAATGTGTTAAAAATTGCTGGAAGCGCTTTTTTTAACGCTTGGGGCAAAACCACCAATACAACTTTGTAGCGATAGTTAAAGCCGAGGCTGTCGGCAGCTTCAAACTGCCCTCGCGACAAAATTTGCAGACCAC
Source organism: Desulfuromusa sp. (assembly GCA_021647765.1). Lineage (GTDB taxonomy): Bacteria > Desulfobacterota > Desulfuromonadia > Desulfuromonadales > Geopsychrobacteraceae > Desulfuromusa. Next base: position 15,507 of record JAKIUD010000070.1, read on the forward strand.
CTCTGATATCCTCAGCAATATAAGCGGCATGGAACATCATCAAGGCAATGAGGATGGCAAACAGTGGCTCAAGGTAAAATCCCTGCGGCATAATCATCGGCAGAATAAACAATCCCATGAACAAAACGGTCAACAGAGGGATCCCCCGAATCAGCTCAATGTAACCGGTTGCCAAGCTTCTGATGAGAAGATGCTGGTTCTGAAAACGGGCCAGAGCCAGTATAATACCCAGGGGAAATGCCGCTGCAACGCTGAATACTGCCAGCAGAAGAAAAATTGGAAGTCCATTCCATTGAACCGTCTGCACCGTGGACAATCCCATGATACTGCCCAGCATCAGCCCGATAAACAGCGCCCCACCGACAACCCAGAGGAGGATCATCCAGACCACTCTTAAACGCTTGAGCATGAAAGTACCGACCAGACCGATAACAACCAAGCTGGCCAGAGCCGCTCGCCACTGTTGATCGTAGGGATAAGTTCCGAACAGGATCAGTCGGGCTTTCTCCCGCATAAATGGCCAGCAGGCTCCCTGCGCCGAGCGGCAGAGAGCTTCATTACCACCAAAACCTACGGCATCAATAAACATCCAGGAGATGATAGCGGGGATAATCCACAGCAAAAACGCCACCACACAAATAGTGACGATACTGTCAAAAAAGGAATTAAACAGATTTTTTCGCACCCAGTGAAAGACCCCAACTTCACTCTTGGGCGGCAGTAGCAGATGTTTTTGTTTGTTTGTTTCCAAACTCTAATTCCCTACAATTTTAGTGCGGGCATTAAACCAATTGAGAAGTGCCGTAACCACCAAACTGATAGCCAAATAAGTCATCATGGTGATCGACATAAGTTCAATCGGGCGAAAAGTCTGATTAATTGAGGTACTCATCACCGAAACAAGAGCCGAATAGCCAATCGCCAGTGCGATAGAGGTGTTTTTAATCAGATTGAGATACTGATTGCCCATCGGTGGGATAATCATCCGCAGTGCCTGCGGTAAAACCACCAGTCGAGTCATCTGACCGGGCCTTAAGCCTAAGGCTTGAGCCGCTTCAAGTTGTGACTTTGAGACCGACTGAATCCCCCCACGAACCAATTCGGTGATCTGTCCACCATGATAAATGCTGAGAGTGATGGCCAGTGCCACAAACTGCACGGAGAGTCGCCCACCACCAATAAAATCGAACCCCTTGAAAACCGGCAGAGAGAACTGATAGGGAATGCTGAACAGCCCCGAAACCAATAACAGTATCGCCAAAAGAGCGCCAATCGCGGGTAACCCCACGGGTAACCGCTGCCCGGTCAGATCCTGGTGACGATGAACATATCGAGCCCAAAAGATAACCGCCAACAACCAGAGGAAGAGACCGACCAGCACAAA
>JAKIUD010000140.1 GCA_021647765.1 Desulfuromusa sp.
AACCGATAGTGGTAATCTTCATGGTGGTCTCCTCTCGTTTCTGTTGATGGAATGATTGATTACCATCATGGCGCATTGACGCCGATGAGTGAAGCGGGGGAGACCATCTCATCGATTTTGCTGATATAGTTTTTCCTGAACCTAGCCAAGAGCTATTGCAGCCTGATATCCCTGCTGGGTCGCAGCAAAGATATCTTCCGGATGGTTTGCATCACCGATAAGTTGTGCCGATTTCTGTTCGGTTTGCAGCTGTTGATAGAGATCATTCTCTGGTTCCATCCCTGCTGCGATAATCACCGTATCAAAAGGTTGCCACTCTTTTGTTTCTCCTGCATTCTGGTATTTCACTCCGTCAGTTGTGAATTCGATCAGAGTCGTATTTGGAGAAATGAGCAGGTTTTCTTTCTGCTCTAACCGTTTGAGCATCAGTTTTTTGGTAATCATCTCCATGTCGTTGGCAATGGTGTCGGTTCTTTTGGTGATGACCACATCATAGTTTTGATCCGCAAGTATTTCTGCGGCTTCAATACCAATCATTCCTGCCCCGATAATCAGAATTCGTTTCCCTTTGACGGGTTTTGTGTTTTCAAAAAATTCCAGACTGGTCATGGAATATTGCTCATCCAGTCCTTTAATTTCAGGAATTCTTTGTCTGGAGCCAGTTGCGACAATAAAGTGGTCAAAGTGACCAAGAGATGCGGCGCTGATGGTTGTCCCCAGTTTAATCTCAGCGACGTTTTTTTCTGTCTGCTTAATCAAACTGCTGAGCGGTCTGAGCATAGAACCTTTATGGGGCGCCTGGTAGGCCATTTCAAATTGGCCACCTAGAGCCGCTTTCTTTTCATACAAAGTGACTTTATGTCCCATCACCGACAGTTGGGTTGCTGCCGCCATTCCAGCTGGCCCGGCACCAATAACGGCAACCGATTTGGCTACGCTTGCTGGAACCGGTTGTTTGTCGATATTCGGATTGACAATACAACCGATTCCACTGCCGTTTTTGACGTTCGCCAAGCACCCCTGCAGGCAGTAACCGCAGAGGGTGATATCGTCTGTCTGGTGCTGTAATAATTTATTGACAAAATTGGGATCGGCAATCAGAGGCCTGCCAAGGGCAATGCAGTCCGTCAGATTTTTCCGCTCATAGGTTGCCAATTTGTCGATATCACCCATCCTTCCGGCGACAATCAGCGGCAGGCCGGTCTGTTTTCTGATCGCACCCACTACTTCCTGCTGTTTTTGCTCGGGAAGTGCCATGTGGCTGTAATACCAGGGCGGGGTGTCGCAAGCGTTGCCGAAGCCACAGTGGATCGCATCAAAACCATACTCTTTTGCCATGTCGAGGATGATTTTATTCTCTGCCGGGCCGAAACCGTTTTCGACAAATTCGTGTCCCGAAATTCGCACCAGAACCGTTAAATTTTCCCGTCCTGCACGGACAACGTCGAAGACTTCTTTAATGAACAGGGTCTTGTCCTGACCATACTCATCCTCACGCAGATTGGTCCGCTTCGAGAGAAATTGTTGGATTAGATAACCGTGTCCGGCCTGAATTTCGATGGCGTCAAATCCGGCTGCCGCTGCAACCTTGATCGCCTGGCGATACCCTTCGACAATTCCTTCGATCTCCTGCTTTTGCAGAATTTCCGGAGTCTGTCCTGTTGCAGGGCAGGTGATCGCCGATGGTGCTTCTGGTGGCATCCCGGTTGCTTTAGGATTTGCTGCTCGCCCAGCGTGATTAAGGTTGAGGCAGGCATAGGTATTATTTTTATGCAAAACATCGACGATTTTTTGTAACTGTTGCTGGCTATCAGGAAGGTGAACAGCAAGTTGTTTGGGGTGCTCTTTTCCTGACTGGCTGACCGCGACCGGTTCCAGAATGATCATCGCCACACCCCCCTTGGAGAGGTTGTCGTAATAAGTCAGGTGGCGCGGGGTGACTTCTCCTTTGGGATTGCCATAAGCACTTTTGACCGGAGCCATAATGAAGCGGTTTTTCAGTTCCAGTGAGCCAATGCGGAACGATTCTGAAAATTTCATCTTGACCTCCTTGCAAGTAGGATGGGAATTAGATATGGAAAAGTATATATCATTTTGTATACGCCTGCGGGGTATGACTGTCAAATATAAAAGCCACAAAACTTACCGGACAATAAGTTCTGTGGAAAACTGGTGGGAAGGGGGTTGAATTGCAATTTTCGCCTTGCACTTACCACTTAAAACTTAATTCTGCTCCATCTATCCTGATCTGGGCGAAATATTGCATGAACTTTCAGTGGCGTACGGGTGGTTCGTGGATCAAGATCGTGAAAAAATGGCAGACTGTAATAATGTAGCCGGGTTGCTGTATTGAAACGGAGTCTTCCTAGCGGTCGATTATTGAAATTATCAATTGAGAACTCCGCCATTTGAACCGGTTTGAGTTTATGTTTTTTATGAATAAGAACTGACGAATGGCCATAGCTACCGTGGGGCTCATGATCCGGAGTGACGGTCTCATCAGAAGAATTGCAAAAAATTGTCACAGTGTCGTCAATTCCAGGAGCACACGCGAGATAGTGACCATAAAAACCAGTTGCAATATCACCAAAGGCCGGATGCTCAGGCTTGGGATTGCACTCTATGACAGCGAGTAAATCCAATTTTTGGCGAGTCTCAAAAAATAACTGATTCGCTTTTTCGATAATGAGATTGATATTTGACTGATAAATATCCCGGTATGCGTAATCAAGACAGAGGAGGGTGTTGATTGCCACATTGTTTTGACAAGCATTCCGTGATTATTTGGTACAGTTCGCAATATTTTCATATTTAATGGTCTTTTGATGATCGGGGACAATTTGCATTGCCCCCGAAGTTCTTCAGAAA
>JAKIUD010000071.1 GCA_021647765.1 Desulfuromusa sp.
CACAACCAATATTGCGGTTTTCAGAAATGGGGATGTCATTGATACCGCCTGTCTGGATATTGGTGGCAGATTGATTAAGTTTCGGGATGGACGGGGCGAAGTTAGCTATATCGCTGACAAGGTTCGCAGTTTGGCTCGCTCCATGAACTTGATGATAGTTGAGCAGCAAAAGCCGACTGAAGCTGCACTTGCAACGATTACACGTCGAATGGCGACTATTCTGGATGAAGTTCTGGGTCTTTCCCCAGCCTCACCAGAGTTGGCGATGATGCTGACAGATCATGATTTGAAGCGGGATTATCAGATCGATTATGTCTCTTTTTCCGGTGGAGTGGCTGATTGTATCCAGATGTCTCCCAGTGGCAACGATTATCAATATGGCGATATTGGAAAAATCCTTGGGCGAGCCATTGCTAACTCCAAAATGACACAACAGTTGCAGATCTTTAAAGCGACAGAGACAATTCGGGCGACCGTGGTCGGAGCCGGTTCACACACAACCAGCGTCAGTGGCAGTACCATTTCGGTTTCTCCTGCGGCTCTGCCGCTACAGAACATTCCGGTATTGAAGCTTTCGGCGGAGGATGAGATGTTGCCTTTTGCTCTGTGGGGAGAGGTGATTCACAAAAAAGTGCAGTGGTTCAATCTGGAAGGTGAAAAACAAAATCTGGCTCTCGCTTTCAATGGCTCGGAGTCTCTTGGATTCGATGAGCTGACAACTCTGGCACGAGGTATCATCAGTGGAATGGAAGAGGTTCTCTGTAAAACCTGTCCCCTTATTGTTGTTATTGAAAAAGATTTGGCCAAAGTGATGGGGCAGACGCTACGGAGCCTGCTGGGATTTAACAAGGATGTTATCTGTATTGATACGGTCAGGGTTCAGAATGGAGATTATATCGATATCGGACGTGAGCTTGCCGATGGTAACGTGGTTCCCGTCATTGTCAAAACACTCGCTTTTAATTACTGAGACAGGTGAAGGATCACCATGAGATTAAAAACACAACTCTCTGGAGTGACATACAGTTTCAAAGACCTCAATGAGGTGCTGGCAAAAGCCAATGAAGAGAAATCCGGTGACCGGTTGGCGGGTCTAGCTGCTGCAACGGGCACCGAAATGGTAGCGGCAAAAGAGGTTCTTGCTGATATTACCTTGGCTGATTTGAGAAATAATCCAGCGGTTCCCTATGAGGACGATGAAGTGACCCGTCTCGATCAGGACAGTGTTAATGACGCTATCTATGCTGGACTGAAAAATCTGAGTGTTGCTGAATTTCGGGAATGGCTCCTCAGTTATGAGACTTGTGGTGAGGATATTATCCGTGCCTCCCGGGGGCTGACCGCTGAAATGGTTGCTGCGGTTGTTAAAGTCATGTCCAATCTGGATCTGATCTATGCCGCCAGTAAAATAAATATCACCGCGCATTGCAATACGACCATCGGTGAGCCGGGGGTCTTGGCCTTTCGTTTGCAGCCTAATCATACCACCGATAATCTTGATGGGATCAGAATTTCCACTCTGGAAGGATTGAGTTACGGGTCTGGTGATGCATTGATTGGCCTGAATCCAGTCAATGACACGGTTGAATCTCTCTCCAATATTTTGAAGATGTTTCAGGAAATTAAAGAAACCTATCAGATTCCAACCCAGAATTGTGTCCTTGGCCATGTCACCACACAAATGGAAGCGGTTAGAAATGGGGCTCCCGCTGATATGATTTTTCAGAGTATTGCCGGGAGTGAGAAAGGTAATACCGCTTTTGGTTTGAATGCCCAACTGCTTGCAGAAGCTCAGGATCTGATGCTCAAGGAGGGGACAGCAACGGGGCCGAATGTTATGTATTTTGAAACCGGACAGGGAGCTGAGCTCTCGTCTGGCGCTCACCATGGTGTGGATCAGGTGACAATGGAGGCACGCTGCTATGGCTTTGCCAAACAGTTTAATCCCTTTCTGGTGAATACCGTGGTCGGATTTATTGGTCCCGAGTATTTGTATGACAGTCAGCAGGTGATTCGTGCCGGACTGGAAGATCTTTTTATGGGAAAGCTCACCGGAGTCTCTATGGGGGTTGATGCCTGCTACACCAACCACATGAAAGCTGATCAAAATGATATTGAAAATTTGTCTGTTTTGTTGGGAACTGCAGGTTGTAATTATTTGATAACTGTTCCGCAAGGTGACGATATTATGTTGAATTATCAGTCCCTTGGCTACCATGAAGCGGCAACTTTAAGGGAACTTCTGAATAAAAAACCGATTTCGCTATTTGAATGCTGGCTGGAAAAAATGGGTATCTATGAAAATGGACGGTTAAGTCAAGGTGCTGGTGATGCTTCTATCTTTTTTGGAAAATAAATGTGGGTAAAAAACCATGCTGGATATGGAAAGTAAAATAAAGAATCTGATTGCGGATGTTCTCAGCGAAATGGGGGTGGACAGTTCTCCCAGCGCTGGTGAGATTGCAACGCCACAGCTGGAAGTCTCGTTACCTGATCTGACCGCTGAAAACCTGAGCGAGCAGCTTCTGGTTCCTACTCCGGTCAATCGGGAAGCGTATCTTAAATTTAAGCAGGCGACTGTTTCCCGGATCGGCATCTGGAGAACCGGCTCCCGTTATCTGACCCGTTCACTGTTGCGCTTTCGGGCTGATCATGCAATCGCTCAAGATGCTGTTTTTAATGAAGTTTCTGCCGAATTCATTAAGGATTGGGGGCTGGCGGAGATCAAGACCAAGTGTTGTGACAAAGATCAATTCCTGACCCGTCCAGATTTGGGTCGTGAATTAGATGATGAAAATACGGCATTACTGAAAAAAAGTTGTCCGGGTAAAGCCAGGGTTCAGGTCTATATCGCTGACGGACTCAGCTCATCAGCTGTCGAGAAGAATGCCAAAGATACTTTTTTGGCGTTGATTCAGGGATTGAAAGGGCATGGCATTGAAGCTGGTACCCCATTCTTTCTCCGTTATGGCCGGGTTCCTGCAATGGATGCCGTGGCTGAAATATTACAACCGGAAGTAACTGTGGTTCTCATCGGTGAACGTCCTGGATTGGCAACTGCTGAAAGTATGAGCTGTTATATGGCATATAACGCGTCGGTTGGAATGCCTGAAGCCAGACGGACGGTATTGTCAAATATTCATAAGGGCGGTCTCCCTGCGGTGGAGGCCGGGGCACATATTGCTGATGTTGTGAAAAAAATTCTCGATCAGAAGGTCAGTGGTCTGGATTTAAAAAAGTAACTGGGTTCTATCTGGACGCTCCAGATAGAGCAATGTACGTTTCTGATTTGGAAATTGTCCTTATCCGGGTAGAAGATAACTGAAGAGGATATCAGTGATGAAGGGTGACACTCTGCGCGCCACAGTTTTGAGTATCAGAATGATCTCCAAGGTGACCCCGGCGATGGCTGAGGAATTCAACCTTGGGAGAGGCCAGTATAGCCTCGGTCTGTTGACCGTTGATTGTGATGATGTGGGTTACACTGCTCTTGATGAAGCGACTAAAAAAGCGCAGGTTGAGGTGGCTTATGCAAAATCCTTTTATGGCGGTGCCGCCAATGCTAACACCAGATTAGCGGGTGAGTTTATCGGGATTCTTGCAGGATCTACCCCGGCGGAAGTCCGTAGCGGCCTGGATGCAGCGGTCAGCTTTATTGAGAATGACGCAGCCTTTATCAGTGCCAATGATGATGATTCGATTGCCTACTATGCCCACTGTGTTTCGCGGTCAGGATCTTATCTTTCCACCATTGCTGGAGTTGACGAGGGAACATCGTTGGCTTATCTGATTGCCCCACCGCTAGAAGCCATCTTTGCTCTGGATGTGGCGTTAAAGGCGGCGGATGTGAATATGGCAGAGTTTTTTGCTCCACCATCTGAAACTAACTTTGGTGGTGGCCTGTTGAGTGGTAGTCAGGCTTCGTGCATGGCTGCTTGTGAAGCCTTCGCTGAAGCAGTGCAAGCTGTTGCAGATAACCCAAAGGCGTACTGATGAAAGATAAAGCTTTAGGAAGTTTTGAAACCATCGGATTCATTCCGGCATTGACCGGTGCTGATGCTGCATTGAAGTCTGCTGGAGTCAAACTCCTCGGGTGCCGATATGTTGGTTCAGGCCTGGTTTCGGTTCTCCTCTCCGGGGATGTCAGTTCGGTTAAGGTTGCTGTTGAATCAGGCTGTAGCGCTGCTGTACAGGTTGGCACTGTCACGTCGCAGAGTGTCATTGCCAGAACCGCTGACGGATTAGATGGTGTCATTGATGATCGGCTGAAGGGGCAAAAGAATAGCCCAAAAAGAGCACGGATTGCCAAGTTAAAATCAGCTCCAAGATCCTCAAAAAAGGGTGCTTCAGAAAAAAATATTGAATTAAATTCGCAGAGTTTGACCAGTATGAGCGTTGTTAAGCTCAGAGAATTGGCCAGACAGTTTCCTGGAATACCTCTTGATCGGCGTAAAATCAGATCGGCGCGTAAAGATGAACTGATTGATGCCATTAGCAATGAATATCAGAAAAATAAGGAGTAAGTATTATGGCAGATAAGGATTTAGCCTCGATCCAGGAAGCCAGAGATCTGGTTCTGAAAGCTCGCTCAGCTCAACTTGATTTTGCCAGGCTAAGCCAGGAGCAGATCGATCAGGTCATTCAGGCAATTGCTAAAGTTATGGCTGCTATGGCTGAAGATTTGGCCAAGCTGGCTGTGGAAGAAACTGGATACGGAAACTGGGAAGACAAAAAGCAAAAGAATTTGTTGGCATCTGAGAAGCTTTATCAGCGTATCCATGCTCTGAAGACAGTCGGGGTGATTGAGAAAGATCGCGAGCAGAAAATTGATAAGATTGCTGTTCCAGCAGGGGTTGTCGCAGCACTTATCCCCTCAACCAACCCAACTTCAACGACCATTTATAAGGCGCTGATTTCACTTAAAGCGGGAAACGGTATTGTTTTCAGCCCTCATCCAACGGCGACAAACTGTATTGGCAAAACGGTTGCGATTATCCATCAGGTTCTCAAGGAACTGAATATCTCTGCGGATCTGGTCAGTATGACGACTGTGCCGACCCTTGAGGGAACCGGTGAATTGATGAAGCAGGCTGATCTTATTCTTGCGACCGGTGGCCCGGCAATGGTGAAAGCTGCTTACAGCTCAGGAACTCCTGCTTTGGGGGTTGGGCCAGGGAACGTTCCAGTTTTTATTGAGAAGAGTGCCGATATCCAAGCTGCTGTACGGCGTGTTATGGCAGGTAAAACCTTTGATTATGGAACTGTTTGTTCTTCTGAACAGGCACTTGTGACCGAGGAATCTATTGTCGCGGAGGTCAAAAAGGCTTTGCTTGCCGAAGGGTGCTATTTTCTTGAAGGTATTGCAGCCGAAAAGGTTAAGGGTTTGATGACCGGGCCAAGAGGGAGCATGAATCCGGCTATTGTCGGGCAATCTGCAAGTGCTCTGGCGCAGATGGCTGGTATCGAAATTCCTGCAGGAACCCGACTTCTGGTTTACGAGGAACAGGGGGTTGGTTCTGGCTACCCGTTCTCGTATGAAAAACTGACCTCTTTACTTGGATTTTATACAGTGCCTGATTGGCAGGCAGCAGATAAGCTTTGTACTCAACTGCTTAAAAATGGAGGTCTGGGGCACTCCATGGCTATACATTCTAACAACGAAGAAATTATTCGCCATTTTGGTCTGACCCAGCCAGTTTCTAGACTGTTAGTTAATACCCCCTCAAGCCTTGGAGCTGTCGGTGTCACTACCAACCTCGATCCTTCTCTCACTCTGGGGTGTGGCCCTGTGGGAGGAAGTTCTACGACGGATAATGTCGGGGTAAAGCATCTGTTTAATATCCGTTATGTCGCCTATGGTTTGGACAGTGTTTCACCGACACAGGTTGATAACACTACTGTTGATATTGAGGCCATCAGTCGTCTGGTTTTCGAACAACTAAAAAAAATGAACCATGTTCCATCTAATGCCTGAGTAAAATTTATCAGTAGTTAATTTTAACAAGCTCAATAACTGAAGGAGAAAGCAATGGCAACGTCAAGTGCAATAGGAATGGTAGAAACAAGAGGGTTTGTTGCAGCAGTAGAAGCAGCAGATGCAATGGTCAAGGCTGCCAATGTGACCCTGATTGGTAAGACCCAGGTTGGTACCGGGTTGGTCGCAATTCTGGTTCGTGGCGATGTCGGTGCGGTTAAGGCTGCTGCCGATGCAGGGGCTGCCGCAGCTGCGAAAGTTGGCGAAGTTGTCAGTGTCCATGTTATTCCAAGACCTCATGACGAGGTGGAACTTCTTCTGCCGAAATTGAAGGAATAGCCCGAATAACGCTAAGTTTAAGGATAGACATCAGCAAAAACAGGACTGTCCCCGTATGGAGGCTGTCCCGGGCTTTTGCGGTGTGAACCGCCGCGGTTCCTCGTGGCTCGTAAACTCTCGGGACAGCCCCCGAAGGTGCTGGGGACAGTCCCAAGTTTACTGCAATACTGCTTAAATTAGCCCCCTTGTGGGGAGACACTAAGAATATTGATCCAAAGGAGAAATGAATATGGCTGTATTAAGTGCACTCGGAATGGTCGAGACAAAAGGTTTTGTTTCGGCACTGGAAGCAGCAGATGCGATGGTAAAAGCTGCCAATGTGACGTTAATTGGGAAGACCCAGGTTGGAAGTGGACTAGTTGCAATCCTGGTTCGTGGTGACGTTGGAGCCGTCAAGGCTGCGACCGATGCAGGAGCCGCTGCCGCTGCTAAAGTAGGGGAAGTGGTCAGCGTTCACGTTATTCCGCGACCTCATGATGAAATTGAATTGATCCTGCCCGGCAAAGGGGCTAAGTGATCGAAAAGATCATCACGGAATCTTTTTTAAGAAAAAGTTTTTTGCAAGAGATTCCCAAAACATTTTACCTCCATGAGGATCAGATTCTGACCCCTGCGGGGGCTCAATTTCTCAATGACAGGCAGGTCAAAGTTCTCAGTGGCAAAGGTTCTGCTGGTGCTTCGACAGCACTGAACTCAGGCGAAGAGGGTGATTCTGTACAGAGATATGTTGCTGTTGCAGATGGAACCACCTATGCGATGAAGCCTGAACAGTTGACTCAGCTGACTGGAAATCAGTTGGTTTCCAAAGATCATCCACGGATTATTTTTCGTGGCTGGCTGGATCGGTTGCAAGCTGAAATTTTGCTGTTGCAAAAGCAGATGGTTGACAGCGGAAATTTGCCTCTGAGTCGAAATTTGGGAGAATTGCTGGATCGGGCGCGTGCAATTCTGCGGGCTGAAGTTGTTGGTGAAGAGCTAGAACCCTGCGACTTTCTTGGCCTTAATGAAGCTGAAATTAGAGAGCGTTCTCACCATCCACAGAAGTATTTTGACCTGAGGCACCTTGAAATTTCAGCCGATATGGATTCCACCGTTCTCTCCCTGAATCGGCTGAGAACCCTGGTGAGAAGTGCTGAACTTGCTGCGGTGACAGCTTTTTCGGAGCTGGGTGATGTCGAGCGGAGTGATATTATTCAAGCCTTGAATCGGTTGAGTAGTGTTGTTTACGTGATGATGCTGCAAGTGGCTCAGGAAACAAAAAAAATATCTGGAGAAAGTATGGATAATCGGGTTGTTGATGAGATCGTTGCCAAGGTGATGGCTAAGTTCAATGCTGTTGAGGGTGTTATCCCTGTGGAGTTGTCAGCACGCCATGTCCATTTGAGTGCAGCTGACGTTCAGAGACTGTTTGGCAAGGACTTGACCCCGGTTCGCGAACTGTCACAACCCGGCCAGTTCCTGTGCAAGGAAAGGGTGCAACTGATTGGCCCTGCCGGGACACTCAACAATATTGCTATCCTTGGTCCTGCCAGAGGGAAAACTCAGGTAGAGATTTCTGCGACTGATGCGCGGGTGCTTGGTCTCACTCCTCCAATTCGGCAGTCAGGTGATACTGCCGGTTCGGCAGGTCTGCAGATTGCTACTGAAAAAGATACCCTGACCATTGAAGAAGGTTTGATTATTGCCGCACGACATCTGCATATGCATCCAGATGATGCTATCAGGCTGGGGGTCAAGGATAAGGATCTGGTGCGGATCCGGGTTGGCGATCTCAGGGCAATAGTTTTTGAAAATGTTCTGGTGCGTGTCAATGAGAACTACCGACTTGCCATGCATATCGATTTTGATGAAGGGAACGCCTGTGGCTGGATTCCTGAAATGACCGGTCAGTTACTGTAAGAAAGATGTTGCCGATGGCGATTGATGATTTAGTCCAGACAATAGTCCAGGAAGTTTTGAAACAGCTTCAGGGGGTTACAGAAAGCCGGCAGGTTCTGATATTAGCACGTCAGGATGATCTCAATGTTGCGACCCTGTTACGTCATTTAGATCAGAATGAAAAAGCGATCTTCTGGGATCCGGCGGAAAACAGCGCCACTCCCGCACGGATAATTTTACCGTTGTTGTCCTGCAGTCAGATGGCTGATCTAGCCTTGGGAAGAACCACCGGAACGCTGGCGAAAAAAACCTTGGAGTTGTTGTTGGCGGGGAAAACCATTGAGGTCTTTGAATTTGAATACCTGCAATACAGGGACACGGCTCCGGAACCCCTCTATCAGTTATACACCTCCTACGAGGAAACTCTTCGGGGGTTTGGGCTGAAACGATTTGCCGCAAAAGATCAAAATATTGCCAGGCTGGATCATCAATTGGTCAGCGAGCGAGATATTATTGAAGCGCACCAGCAGGGAATTTCCATCCTACAGGTTTTAGCGGATGCGCAACTGACCCCGCTGGCTGTTGATTGTGCCAGAGAGCGTGGGATTCAACTTCGAAAAACTGAAAGGTGAAATAGATGATTATCGGCAATGTGGTTGGTAATGTATGGGCGACCAGAAAGAATGATTCTCTGACCGGCCTGAAATTGATGATAGTCCAGCGGCTCGATGTTTGTTCGAATGAAACAAAAGAGAGTTTTGTTGCTGCTGATCTTGTTGGTGCGGGAATCGGAGAGCGAGTTCTGGTTGCAACTGGCAGTGCTGCACGCCAGTCAGCAGAGATGCAGAATACTCTGGTTGATGCAACGATCATTGGGATTATCGACGAAGTTGATGTTCCGGATGAAAGCTGAGAACTCTGTATTCAGACTCAAGATAATAATTGATTGTGAGGTGAAAGATGGGAAAGCAGTTGGTCGGTCGTGACAATGTTGAGGAATTTATCAGTCAAGAAGAACAGAAGCTCTACGTTGGACAGACGCTTATCCTGACCCCGGGGGCAAAGGATTATTTACAAGAGAACAGTATTGCTGTTGTTTATGGTGAGCAACCAGAGACAAAGGTGCAGTCAGTGCCGAAGAGCGAAGCTACTTCCAGGGCGGATCTGAACGGCAAGATACAACAGCTACTGAAGGGTGATTTCTCTATTACTGATAGCAAGCTGATCACTGAAGTCACCCAGAAGGTTATGGAAAAGCTGGAGAAGCTTCAGTCATGACCTCTCCGGTTGTCGACAGCGATCTGCTCAAGAAAATTATCCGCGAAGTCATTGCAGAACAGTCACGATCGCAGTCAGATCCTTTTACAAAGTGTGTTGACGCAAAAAGTGGCGTCATCTCTGTACGTACTTCAGAGGTGAAGCCAAAGCCTTTTGTTACCGGCAAGGAAGGGGATGAGGTTTATCTGACTGATCTGTTTTCTCTTGCGGAGAGTCCCCGGCTCGGATGTGGGATTATGGAGATGAAAGCCTCCAGTTTCGACTGGGTTCTCAACTACGATGAAATTGATTATGTGATTGAGGGTCGACTGGAAATAATTATTGATGGCCGTAAGGTGGTCGGTGAAGCCGGAGATACGATCCTCATTCCAAAGAATACGGCGATTCAGTTCAGGGTTCCCAAATTTGCCAGGTTTCTTTATGTAACTTACCCCGCAGATTGGGAAGCGCAAAAGTGATGGCGTTGCAAAAAGTTCCACCCACTGGTGTTGCAGTGATTTTTCAGGACTTTGACATATTGATGTATGCCTGCACCCCTGAAAAAACCGACGCTTTGGTGGACGAAATTTTTACTTAGCCCTCTGGCATTATTGTGGTTTTTTTATGAGATAAATAACATTTAGGAATTGAGAATAAGTATGCAGATTGCTGAAATGATAAAAAGCGCTGGTGTTGTGGGAGCTGGTGGGGGTGGTTTTCCAACCCATGTCAAAGCGCAATCTCAGGTGGAATATGTCCTGGTCAACGGTGCTGAATGTGAGCCACTGATCCATAAGGATGTTGAGCTGATGACCCATCGGAGTGCTGAGATCCTGGACGGTCTCCGTTTGCTGATGCAGTCCACCGGGGCGACTCGTGGTGTTGTGGGGATCAAGAAGAAAAATGGCCGCGCTGTAGAGGTGTTTCGTGGTGCCCTTGCGGGAACCGAGCTTGAAGTATTGGAGCTTGGTGATTTTTACCCCGCCGGGGACGAGTACGAACTGGTGCAGTTGGCGACAGGTCGACTGATTCCACCGGGAGGAATTCCCCTCGATGTTGGTTGTGTCGTTTCCAATGTCGAAACCTTGTTTAATATCGGCATGGCTGCAAAAGATTCTCCCGTAACCCATAAATTTGTCAGTGTTGCCGGACTGGTTCATGAACCAAAGTCATTCTGGGTTCCTATCGGTACCAGTTACCGGAAACTCCTTGATTTTGCTGGTGGTACCACTCAAAGTGATTTTGTCATGCTGGTCAGTGGGGTATTGATGGGGGGATTTAGCACCGATCTTGATGAGGTTGTCACTAAGACCTGCGCCGGGCTGATTGTGTTGCCGGCTAATCATTATCTGGTCTCAAGAAAAACCCGCTCAACTGAGCAGATGAACCGCATTGGTAAGTCTGCCTGTGATCAATGCACTGCTTGTACGGAGTTTTGTCCCCGCTACCTGCTTGGCTACGATATTCAGCCACACAAAGTGATGCGGTCTCTTGGATTCACGACGTCTGGCACCGATTACTGGAATAAGTTTGCGACCTACTGCTGTTCTTGTGGCCTCTGTACCCTATACGCTTGTCCCGAGGAACTGTTTCCACGGGAGGCCTGTGAGCAGGCTAAAACATCCATGCGTGAAGCTGGGCAGAAATACCAGCAGGTGAAGGCACCCAGGATTCATTCGATGAAAGATTATCGCCGGGTTCCGACAAAATCGCTGTTACGGCGGTTACGGATTGCAAAATATGAGCTTCCCACTCCATTTGCAGATGGGTTCCCAGCTCCGGATGAAGTCCGTATTATGTTGCAACAGCATGCCGGGAAGCCTGCTGTCCCAGGAGTAAAAGTTGGTACAAACGTGCAGGTCAATGATCTGCTTGCTGACATTCCAGAAGATAGTCTGGGTGCCAGAATTCATGCTTCTCTGACGGGTAAAGTTTCAGAAGTGACAGATGAATATATCTGCATTATTACTGATGCAGTGGTTAAATCGGGAGGAGACACCGTATGAATGCCATTGGCTTAATTGAGCTTTCCAGTATTGCCGCCGGGATGCAGTCTGCCGATATGATGCTTAAAACATCCGCCATTGAACTGATTCTTTCACGGACAATCTGTTCCGGTAAATATATGGTTCTGGTGGGTGGTGATGTCGCATCCGTACAGGCCGCTATTGCCGTTGTTGATGAGGAACTGGACGAATCAATTATCGATACGTTTGTCATTCCCAATATCCATCCAGATATTTTTCCGGCACTTAGCGGAACGAATGCTCCACCTGAACTGGAAGCTCTTGGTATCCTTGAATCCTTCTCAGTAGCATCATTGATTGAAGGGGCGGATGAGGCTTGCAAGGCCGCTGACGTCCAGCTGATTGAAATCCGTTTGGCGATGGCTTTAGGTGGCAAAGCTTTTTGTACCCTGACCGGGGACGTTGCCGCGGTTACCAGTGCGGTTGAAATCGGGGCACAGAAAATCGGAGAAAAGGGGATGCTGGTCAATAAGGTTGTGATTCCCAATGCCCGTCCCGAATTATTGGATGAAATGGTCTGATCGGTAAAAAGGAAATGTGTATGAGTCTGGATACTCTGGGTCTAGTGGAAAGCCGTACGATTGCCGCTGGAATTTTCCTGGCAGATTTGATGGTTAAGTCTGCTCAGATCAAGTTGGTCAAAGCGTCAACGATTTGTGCCGGACGCTATTTTATCCAGGTTTCTGGTACTCGCTCAGCCGTTGAAACGGCCGTTGCGAGTGCCGAAGCATCTGACTATTCCCTGGTCGGAAACTTCGTTATTTCCAATGTCCACCCCGATTTACTCCGAGGAGTTGGGAAATGCCAGGATATCCCGCCAGGTGATGCCTTGGGAGTTGTGGAATGTAAAACAGTTTCTGCAGGAGTTATTGCTGCAGATCAAGCTCTAAAAAAGGCTGAGGTACAACTGGCTCGGCTGGTTATTGGACAGGGTATTTCAGGAAAATCCTATTTTATTCTTAATGGCGCCATTGCTGAAGTGACGGAAGCTGTTGCTGCGGCGAGAGGAGTTCTTGACCGCTATCTTCTGGATACGGTAGTTATCCCTGCCCCTGATGAAGTCATTATTGCTGCATTAATGAATAAACTCCGGTAGCTTCTGTCTGGGGCTATGTTTGATCT
Organism: Desulfuromusa sp.; assembly: GCA_021647765.1. Taxonomy (GTDB): domain Bacteria; phylum Desulfobacterota; class Desulfuromonadia; order Desulfuromonadales; family Geopsychrobacteraceae; genus Desulfuromusa. Next base: position 12,598 of record JAKIUD010000071.1, read on the forward strand.
CTATATCAGGGGAGAAAAAGAGTGAGTTCCTTCTTCGATCAATTCCCTTCTACGGGTCATATCTGTGCCCATCGTGGCGCACGCTCCATCGCGCCGGAAAATACTCTTCTGGCACTGGAAGAAGCCCGTCTTTGCCGTGCTGATCTGTGGGAGACAGATGTTCAGGAGACGGCCGATGGCGAACTGGTTCTGTTTCATGACCAGACTCTTGAGCGAACCACCGATGTTGCGACCCGGGCAGAATTTGCTGATCGTAATCCCTGGAATCTTACCGAATTTACTTTTGCAGAGTTGCAAAGGCTGGATAGCGGTTCCTGGTTTCTCCAATCTGACCCTTTTGAAACAGTTGCTAAAGGGGAAGTTTCAGAGGTAGATTTTCCTGCCATCAAAACGCAACGAATTTCGCTATTACGTGATGCGTTGAATGATTGTCGTAACCATGATTTTCCGGTCAATCTGGAGATTAAGGATCAAACCGGCACTGCTGCAGATGAAACAATTGTGGGAAAGGTTCTCAATCTACTCAGAGAGACACATACTGAACAGTTGGTTCTGCTCTCATCTTTCAACCATGATTATCTACGCCAGGCAAAACTGTTGAATCCGACTATTACTACAGCTGCTTTGGTGGAAAAAAATCATCCCGAAAACCTTGTTGCTTATCTGCATGCCCTCGGGGTAGAGGCCTATCATCCAGATCAACGGATAACTGACAGTACGCTGATCCGCCAGTTGACCGCTTCAGGAATGCGGGTCAATCTCTGGACTGTCAATGATCTTGAAAGAGCGCAATATTTTAGCAAGGCGGGGGCTACTTTCATCTGCACCGATTGGCCACAACGCATGGCTAATAGCGGTCATTCTGCTTGAGTTTCATCTCGCTTCATGATAGAAGCACAGTCCTGTTTAGGTTGCAATCAAAGATAGATTGGTGATGAATATAGCTGAACAAGACCAGGTTTTTATGCAGGCTGCTCTGGATGAAGCAGCTGTCGCAGAGGGTTTAGCGGAAGTCCCGATCGGGGCAGTTGTGGTGTTTGATGACCAGATTATCGGTCGTGGCCACAATCTGCGTGAGACCAGTAACGACCCGACCACGCATGCTGAAATCATTGCAATTCGGCAGGCGTCCAAAAAACTTGACTCCTGGCGATTGCTCGATTGTACTTTGTATGTCACGCTGGAACCCTGCGTTATGTGCATGGGGGCAATCATCCTGGCTCGAATTCCGTACCTGGTATTCGGTTGTCGTGACCCCAAGGTTGGTGCAGTCGGCTCAATTTATAATTTTGCAGAAGATGAGCGTTTTAACCATCAGGTTCAAGTCAGAGAAGGTGTTCTACAGCAGGAATGTAGCACTCAATTAAGCAATTTTTTCCGTAAGTTACGGGAGCAGAAAAAAGAAAAGAATGGTTAGAATTGAATACGGAGAGGTGTCCGAGAGGCCGAAGGTGACAGACTCGAAATCTGTTGTGGCGCAAGCCACCCGGGGTTCGAATCCCCGCCTCTCCGCCATACTATTCTGCTTTGTCATAAGTCACTTTCTGGTTAATTCCCAATTCAAATAATAGCGAGCCGCTTTCCGTTCTCCCGTAAGGATCGGAATTCCCTTGCAGATCAAATCAGCCAGGTGTGTCGCACGCGCGACTTCCCTTAACCACTCCGTGATATCTCCCTGTCCATTCGACGTCTTTCTCAAGACAGAGTAGTCGTCATCTCGGTTTCCCACGTTAGCAATGGCAGGGACTCAGGAACCAATCCGCTTAGCCAGCACCAGAGCTTTAAAGCGCTCAGCCGCAACTGACAGCTTAAACCCTTTGGCTTGTAGCAGGTAAAAACTGCGTTTCAGAGGTCCACCTGTCAATTGCAGGGCGACCAGTTCGCCACGCGCTACCTCCACGGCAACAGCCATCTTTGAAACCACAGCGACACCCAGCCCTGCCAGCACCCCCTGTTTCAATGCTTCGTTACCGCCAACTTCAGCGACTAATCTGTCTGCTGCGAGAGCAACACCATGTTCTTTCAATCTTAGCTCAAGTGCTTTACGGCTGGCCGATCCGCACTCACGCAACAGCAGTGACACTTCGGCCAGTTCCTTTTCTCTGATCTTCTCGCGCTCTGCCCAGACATGAGAAGCAGGGACGATGATCACCAGTTCGTCGCCAAAACAAGGGAGTGCGTCAAAGCGTACATCATCGACAAGACCGCCAATCAGCGCAAGTTCAAGGCGCTGTTCACACAGATCTTTGACGATGCTCGCGGTGGCAGCCAGGCGTAAATTGACCCTGATCTGCGGATATTCATGGCTAAAGTTTGCTATCAACTGTGGCAGGAGGTAAGTACCAGGGATGGTACTGCCACCCAAGAGCAGCTCCCCCTGATTTCCGGCCAGTAATGATTCAAGCTCACCGAGTGCCTCTTGGCGCAACACAAAGATTCTGTGCGCATAGCCATGCAGCAATCGACCCGCCTCGGTCGGTGCAACCTCACGTCCCAGCCTGTTTAACAGCTGCGTTCCCAGTCCTTCTTCAAGCTGGCGCACTGCCGTGCTCAAGGTTGGTTGCGTCAGCCGCATCGCCAGAGCGGCCTTGGTGAACCCCCCTTCTTCGATCACCTGATAAAAAATCTCTAAATGACGCATATTCATAGATAAAACCTATAGGAAGTAGTGTTTTTATCGATATTTTATATTGGACTGGTGGATAAATCCAGCTTAAGTTGCCACCCAAACTACATAAATGGAGAGAATCAATGAAGAGAATTATCATAGCTGGCATACTCGCCCTACTTTGTATGATCGCCCTACCCGTGCTGGCGAGTAGCCAAACCGGCAAGGTCACCATGGAATTCGACCTGTCGGAACAAGCCACCGGGCAAGAGGTCAAACTCTGGCTCCCCTACCCGGTCTCTGACGCTCAGCAACTGATCAGCAAGATTTCATGGCAGGGAGATTTCGCTGATGCCGCCGTTTACACCGACCGCAGCAACAGCAATCCGATGCTCTTTGCGCGCTGGGACAATAAGGCAACAGCTAGAAAATTGACCCTTAGTTTCAACGCAGAACGCACAGAGCAGAGCAACAAAGATCTGCAGGACTCTACATCACCTATCGATCTGGCGATCTTCGCCCCCTATCTGGCGGCAACCAGCATGGGACCGGTCGATGGTCCGGTCAAAGCCCTAGCTGAAGAGATTACTTCTGGGAAAACGACTATCCTCGCCAAGGCTCGTGCTATCTACGATTGGACAGTCGACAACAGTTTTCGAGATCCGAAAACCCGTGGCTGTGGTCTGGGTGATGTTCCTCAACTGCTGGGACGTCCCGGTGGTAAATGCGCCGATATCAGTTCCCTTTACGTTGCCATCGTGTAAGTTTCCACAATAAACGGCACCGAAGTCTGTGGATATTTTCAGTTTAATTTGACCTGTCGGAGGAAATTGTCAGACAATATGAGTCTTTTGTGGAAGGCTCTTTTTTT
>JAKIUD010000072.1 GCA_021647765.1 Desulfuromusa sp.
ACCTGGCAGTTCCCAAATCCCTCAAGCAACTGCCTATTTTTGCAACAACAACAGGGCTCAGCTAACCCAGAGCCATTTGCTCGACAATTTTCTTGTGGGCTGTGCCACTATATGAAATATCCAGTTCTGCATAGAAAAACTCGAACCAAAACCAATAGAATGATACATTGTAAGGATATTAGTTAATCACGATAGATTCACTTCAGGGGTGGATATAGATGCCAGATGGATTGCTTAATAAAGGAACACTCTTCGACATGATGCTGAATAGCTGTCTTCAGTATGCCGAGCGAACAGCATTTATTTATCGTGCGAATGCAACCGAACTAAAAGTTAGTTATGCAAAACTGTTTGATGATGCCTTGATTCTTTCCAAGGCGTTTAAGTCACATAAAGTACGTAAAAGGAGCAAGGTCATGCTCCTTTCAGATAATCGTTATGACTGGATAGTGACCGATTTTGCTCTTCTTTCCCTTGGCGCAATCAGTGTTCCACGCGGTAGTGATACCCCGACTCCAGAACTTGAATTTCTCCTTCAGCACGCCAAATGTGGCTTTCTGGTTATTGAAACAGAACAACTTCTGAAAGCACATGAGGATATGCTCAGAGGTTTGAAAAATCTCAAAGCGATTTTTGTCATTGAGGGCGGCAAAACTCACCGCTGGTTTGACCACATCTATAGTTATAACGATATCCTTAAGGATCGTAGTATTAGTACCGCAGATAGAGATCAATTTATTGCTCTGCGTTATGGTTTGACCTTGGAAGATACCTTTACCCTGATCTACACCTCTGGCACCACTGGGACGCCGAAAGGGGTCATCCTGACCCATCGGAATATCATGTACAATGTTCGCAACATGCCGGAACTGATCGATTTGCAGGAGAGTGATCGTTGGGTTTCAATCCTTCCCAGTTGGCATATTTTTGAACGGGCTGCAGAATATATCGCCCTCTCCAAAGGTTGTTGTACTGTATATTCTTCGGTAAAAACTTTTGCCGCCGATCTGGAAAAATACCAACCAACAATGGTTGCAACGGTGCCACGGTTGTGGGAATCAATGTACAGTAAAATTAATCAGACCTTGCAAAAACAAAATCCGCGAAAAGCACGTTTGTTTAAACTTCTGGTAAAAATCTCAGCTCGATACAAATATCAATGCCGCGTACTTCATAACCAGTTGCCTGTTTTTGCAAGAGTTTCACTGCTACAACGTTTTCGAAACAAGCTGAATGCATTTATTATGTTGTTGCTTCTTTGGCCAATCAACTGTTTAGCACAAAAGAAAATGTTGCTGGTACGGGAAAAATTTGGCGGTAAGTTGCGTATGGCGATAAGTGGTGGTGGCAGTTTGCCAGCTTATCTGGATGAATGGATTGATGCCATTGGCATCCGTATTGTCAATGCTTACGGTATGACGGAATGTGCACCGGCAATTGCCGGTCGATCAGTCAGCTGTGAGATCTTTGGTACCTTGGGTCCACCAACTAAAGATACCGAATTGAGAATTGTCGGTGAAGAAGGACAGCCTCTGGAGGCGGGGGAGGTTGGCGAAATAGAGATTCGCGGTGAACAGGTTTTCCCCGGTTATTATGATAATGAGGAAGAAAACAGCAAGGCCTTTACTGCTGATGGTTTTTTTAAAACGGGGGATCTCGGCAAGCTGACACTCAGTGGTGAACTGGTGATCACCGGCCGCTCTAAAGAGATTATTGTCCTTGCTAGTGGGGAAAATGTTGATCCCAGTCGTATTGAGTCAGCAATCACAGAATTACCTTTTGTTAGCGATGCAGTGCTGGTTGGACAGGATAAAAAGGGACTTGGGGCATTGATAGTTCCTGATCTTGAGCAATTACGTAATTTCATCAGCGATAAATTTGATTTTGGAACAAAGGGGAATGACAAGTTGTTGATGGATAAACAGGTACTCAGCCGGGTCAAAGTTGAAATAAACCGGATTCTGCTTCCAAAACATGGTTTCAAACCATTTGAAAAGATGCAGAACATCCATCTGTTGGATAAAGATTTTAAAATGGGAGAGGAATTAACGAATACTCTGAAAAAGAAGCGTCATGTCATTGAAACAAAGTACCGGGAAGTGATTTCCCGGTTGCTAAAATAACCTATGCTTAGAGCCCGCCACAACAGTCACAAACTGAAGATTGAAAAAGAGACAGGCGCAATTTTTCATTCCTGGAATGATGATCGTTATCGGATTGCGCTAGTTTATCCAAATACCTACCACCAAGGGATGAGCAACCTTGGCTTCTTAACCGTTTATCAGCTTCTTAATCAACGTGATGATTGCCTTTGTGAGCGTTTTTTCCTCCCGGAGAAAAATGAGCTGGCGGATTACGAAAAGTCTTCATCTCCTCTGGTTTCTTTCGAAGCTGAACATCCATTAACCGATTTTGACTTGATCGCTTTTTCTATTTCGTTTGAGAATGATTATCTTAACTTGCCAATCATTTTTAGGTTGTCCAACCTCCCTTTTTTTTCCGCAGAACGTGATCAATCCTGGCCACTGGTTCTTTTTGGCGGGGTTTGTGCCTTTATCAACCCTGAACCTTTGGCTGATGTTGTTGACCTGGTTGCCGTTGGTGAGGCGGAACCTATCCTGCCAAATTTGCTGAATGTCCTGCTGAATAAATCTCTAGATCGCGAAACTGGTCTTAAAAAACTGTCCAAGTTGCCCGGAATCTATGTTCCAAAGTTTTATTCCCCGGTTTATGCCAAAACCGGAGAAGTGACTCATCTTAATCCTGAAAATGGAGTTCCAACACAAGTTGTCAGGCAATTTTTAACTGATCTGGATCAATCTCCCAGCCGTAGTTTTATTCAAACAGAGGAGACTGCGTTTGGCAATATGGCGCTCACCGAGGTATCACGTGGTTGTTCTCGCGGGTGCCGTTTTTGTGCTGCAGGATTTGTCTACCTCCCTCCTCGCGAACGCAGTTTGGACAATCTTCTGGAGCAAGTTGATACCGGCCTCTGTCAACGTAACCGGATTGGCTTGGTTGCCGCGGCAGTGTCTGACTATGCACATATCCAAAAGTTACAGGAAGGAATTCTGGAGAGGAATGGTCAAATTTCCATGTCCAGTCTTCGGCTTGATGCCCTCAGCGTTGCCGAAATAGAAATTTTACAGCAGGCTGGACACAAATCTGTGGCAATCGCTCCTGAAGCTGGCAGCCAGAGAATGCGGGATTTTATCAATAAAGGGATCAGTGAAGAACAGATATTAGCTTCAGTACAAATGTTGGCGGACGGGGGAATCAAAAATCTGAAGCTATATTTTATTATCGGATTTCCAGCCGAACAAGAGAGTGATATTGATGCGATTGTTACTCTGACAGAAAATATTTCCAACATTTGGCGTGAAGCAGGGCGTAAGCGGGGGCATCTGGGACATTTGACTTTGAGTGTCAATCCTTTTATACCTAAACCGTTCACTCCATTTCAATGGGCTGGGATGGAAGGGGAAAAAAGCCTGAAAAAGAAACTTCGTTTGTTGCAATCTGCTATTTCTCGAATACCCAACACGCGAATTAATAATGAATCGATCCGTGCCGCTATCCTGCAGACTTATCTATCACGAGGGGATCGACGTATTGGGCAGCTGTTACTCCGGCTGGCTGCGGGAGAGAATCTTAAACAGTTGTGTAGAAAAGAGGGATTACCCCTTGATTTTTATGTGACCCGAGAACGGGGTGTCAAGGAACTATTCCCTTGGGAAATTATCGATCAGGGAGTTATGCGGAGTTATCTCTGGCAAGAATATCAACGGGCGAAATTGGTGAAAACGACATCTCCTTGTACACCAGCTTGTCGGCGGTGCGGTGTTTGTGGTGATGAAATCAACTGCTGTTGAGATATTTTTTTCTGGTGAGAAATTGATATGATTAAATCAAAAGAGTTTAAAAGTGTACGACTTCGTGTTTCTCCGGCTGCGAACAAATTGGCTGAAGAGCTAGGGATAGGTGTGAGCTCATTGCGCGGAAGTGGTTCGCGGGGGAGAATTGTAGTCGCCGATATCCAGCAGGTTCAGTTATCTTCTAAACCGGAAAATGATCAAAAAACCGCATATCGGCAGAAAGTTTCTCTATCAACTCCAGCGACTCGGGGAGGGTCAGTTAAAATCAGGCGACTGCTGGCGCGAAAAATGGAAAAAGCCTGGCAGGAGATACCCCATTTCTATGTGACAATTTCAGTGGATATGACTGATGTTGTCCGTTTCCGTCACGATCTTGGTGTTACTATTAATGATTTTATTATCGCTGCAACTGCACAGGCACTGGTTGAGCATCCCTGGGTGAATGCAACTTGGGATGGCGAACAGGGGGTTGAACTTGAGGATATTAATATTGCTATTGCAGCTGCCACTGATCGCGGGTTGTACTATCCGGTTCTACTTCAATGTGAAACGTTGAGTTTACAGGACATCAGCAAGCAGGCTCGTGCTTTGGTTGATAAAGTTCTGCTTCAGAATCAGCTGACAGAGCCGGATCGTGATGACGCAACGTTTACCATTACCAATATGGGGATGCTTGGTGTGGAGTCATTCAGTGCTATTATTACCCCACCACAGGCAGCCGTGTTATGTGTCGGGACAATCAAAGGGGAAGTTGTTGTCGATGATCAGGGGGATCCGGCTGTTGCACCGATTATGCGTCTCACCCTTTCCGCAGATCATCGGGTGCTGGATGGATTTGATGCTGCTGAATTTCTGGATACCATCAAATGCTATCTTGAAGCCCCGGTTATGCTCATCCAAAATTGAGATGTTTTAAATCTATTATGGCGTTATGCCGCGATGTTGTAACTCCAGTTTGACCTCGTTGCGCCGATCCCGCAGGTCTGTTGCAATGCCCTGTTTCCTTCCTCCTGTTGACACCCCAACCCCGGCACTTCCTCTGCTACTATGCCCAAAACTGCCCAGACCAAATCCTAAACTGAATGAGGGTTTACTTTTCCGGCGTTCAACAACCTCAATTTGATCTTCCAGTTTATAGTAGTACAGAATCAGATTATCGTTTGATAAACTACGGTAGTTCTCGGCGAGCAGTTCTTGATTTCGAGTCGAATGATCAGCGCAACCAGATAGAAATACCAATAAAAAAAGTACCACGAAAGAGAAACTCAGAAGGATAACTTTTCTTTTCCTTAGATTGTTTTGGAGCGGTGTTGTTGTTTCAATATCCAAATTGTTAGTCATCGCTACTTCCTTTCTTCGGTTTTTTTGTTGTCAAGTCTAGCATATATTTTTGTTGGTGATCTGGGGAGATCTTTTGCAGCAGGTTCAATATCAGTAATTTTCTAACCGGACACTGCCGGTACAAAATATAAAAAGTGGGACGTACGAAAACGCCCCACTTTTTATAGTTGAACAACTTAAACACCAGATAAACTTATCTAATCTTTAATACCCTCTGAGATGATCAATATATTCCGGCAAGAACAGAGAAATCTGCGGAATATAAGTAATCAGTATGAGGAAGAACAGGAGCAGCATCAGCCACGGAAGCGCTGCTTTTACCACCCATATCAGGTCGTGTCCCGTAATTCCTGCCGTGACAAACAGGTTGAGTCCAACGGGTGGAGTAATCATCCCGATCTCCATGTTAACGACCATAATAATACCCAGATGGACGGGGTCGATTCCCAGTTTGACGGCGATCGGAAAAAGAATCGGAGCCATAATCAGGATAATAGCTGACGGTTCCATGAAGTTTCCTGCTATCAATAATAAAATATTGACAACAATCAAGAATCCCCAGGCAGGAAGTCCCCAGTTGACAATCATTTCAGCCAAGTGGTGTGGAATTCGCTCCGTTGTCAGGACGTGGGCAAACAGCATCGCATTACCGATAATGAACAGCAACATGATGGAGACCTTGGAGGCATCATTGAAAACCCTGCGGGTATCTTTGTCGAAAATTGATTTCGGCAGTGCGGTTATTGTGAGAGACAGATTCCGGACAATAGCCTTACCGATTGATTCCTCTTTACTCTCTCTCCATGGAACCCCCTTAAGTGGCCCCATGTCGCGATAGATAAAGATCGCGATAAAATAGGCATAAATTGCTGAAACGGCTGCCGCCTCTGTCGGGCTGGCAATGCCACCGTAAATTGAGCCGAGGACGATAACAATCATCATCAGACCCCACCCGGCACTGATACTGGAGCGGAGCAGGTTTTTGAAACCGACAAAAGGTTGCGCCGGCAATCCTTTAACCCGAGCGACAATATAGATGACGATCATCAGCATTGTACCCATCATCAGTCCGGGAATGAGTCCGGCCATAAACAGGCGTGCTGCCGATTCTTCAGTTGCGGCAGCATAAACCAGCATGACAATGGATGGTGGAATCAGAATGCCGAGGGTTCCAGCGTTAGTAATGACTCCAGCCGCCATTTTTTCGGGGTAGCCTGCTTTGACCATTCCAACAATAACAATTGAACCGATTGCGGCGACGGTTGCGGGAGAAGACCCTGAAACGGCAGCAAAAATCATGCAGGCCATAACCGAAGCCATTGCCAAGCCACCACGGATCCAGCCGACACAGTCGATGGCAAAATTAATAATTCGATTCGCCACCCCTCCGGTAGAGAGAAATGCTGAAGACAAGATGAAAAATGGAATCGCCAGTAGGGTGTAGTGCTCTGACTCCGCAGCAAAAAGTTTGAGTGCGATTGAAGCCAGGGAGTCGTTAGAAAATAATAAAATTGTGGTCACACTGGAAAGTCCCAGTGCAAAGGCGATTGGCATGCCGGTTAAAAGGCAAAGCAGCAGAAGCATAAAAAGTGCAGCAGTTGTCATACCGGTTTACCTCCCTTAACAGCGGATGCGGTTGCGGTTGCTTCCTCCGCTAAATGCATACTGTCTTTGGCCTCATCGGTCAGATTGAAACCCTCTGTTTTTCCTGTTGCTATAGACCACAGCAGGATCAGAAGGCGAATCGCAATCAAAACCATTCCGATGAACAAAATGCTATGAGCTATCCATTTAGGAATGGGGAGGTCTTCCATTTCAATATCAAGCATCTGGATTTTCGACAGATAAGTCCATGCTCCACTCATAAATAATCCGGTGTAAGCTAAGCAGGCAATAACTGCAATACTACTTACAATTTTACGAGCGGTTGGAGGAAGAATTTTTACCAGGGCATCAACTCCAATATGGGAGCCAACTTTGATTCCATAGGAGACACCAAAAAGAACCATCCATGCTGAAATATGGAGGGTCAATTCTTCTCCCCACATGAATCCAGTACCAAAACCGAAACGTAACACAACCTCGACAAAAACCAGCAGGGTCATTGAAGCAAGAAGAAGAGCAATGATGCCTTCTTCTATGCTGTTGATAATCCGGCTAAACATATATAGACCTCATTCTAAATAATAAAAGCAGGCACAAAAATAATCGCGGGCTTCGGTACCGAAGCCCGCGACCAGAAGCAATCACGGATGATTATTTGTTCGCAGCTACAGCAGCTTCAATGTATTCTTTGCCAATTTGATCTTCAAATTGTTTCCAGACTGGCTTCATGGCATCAACCCATTGCTGGCGCTCAGCAGGGGTTAATTCAATAATTGTGGAGCGTTTAGAGTCGATGATTTTCTGGCGGTCACCAATAGCTTTTTCGGCAGCAACCTTGTTACCGAATGCAATCGCTTCGTCCAGATCTTTTTTCAGGACGGTACGGATATCATCAGGGAGACCCATCCAGAATTCTGCTGAAGTAATGACAAAATAATCGAGAACCCCGTGGTTGGATTCGGTAATATAAGGTTGAACTTCATAGAATTTTTTGGAATAAATATTAGACCAGCTGTTTTCCTGACCATCGATCGCTTTGGTTTGCAGCAAGGTGAAAACTTCGGAGAATGGCTTCTTCAGAGGCATTGCGCCGACTGCTTTAAATTGGGCAGCAAGAACGTCTGAAGACATGATACGAAATTTTTTGCCTTTAGCATCGCCAGGAACACGGAGTGGTTTGCTGGCTGACAGTTGCTTGAGGCCATTGTGCAGATAACCCAGACCAATCAATCCTTTTTTCTTGGTTGCCATCAGCAGTTTTTGCCCGACTGGACCTTTCTGGAATTTTTCTACAGCAGCCATATCTTTAAACAGGAAGGGGAGGTCAAAAATTTGCAGAGACTTGGTGTATTTTTTAAATTTTGACAGGGACGGTGCGGCTAGTTGCACATCACCTAAAATCATAGCTTCGAGAACCTTATTGTCGCCAAATAACTGCGAGTTCGGGAAAACTTCGACCTTGACTTTGCCACTAAGATCGCGGTCTACCAGTTCCGCAAATTTGTTGGCCATTTGTCCCTTGGGGGTGTTTTCTGCAACAACGTGAGAAAATTTGATTACGATCGGGGCTGCCGATGCAATCGTTACCGATGCCGCAAAGGCGACTGCGATCAACAGGCTGACCAGTACAAGCTTGTTTCTTTTCATCTTTCTCTCCTTTAAAAGGTATTTGAGTGTGCAATGTTACCACCATGGTAACACTTAAAATATGAAATCGTGCCTTTTTCACTCTTATTACTAAGGGCAAGGATAATGCCATTTTTAAAATCATGTTTGCTTTTAGTCACGTCATGTAAAAACAATGGTTTAGCGGCAGGATGCCGATACCCCGTGACTTTTAGAGAAGCCATGAATGGCTAGTCTTAGCCCTCAGTGGCGGAAAACGGCCAGTTTTCCTGTGGACTGGTCTCAATATATAAACGGGTTCTGTTTTTTCTGTGGATCAATTATCATCAGAAAAAGTTGTTTCTCGTATAGTCGAAGGAGAGTTTTACTTTTTATGTTTGACTTGACTGCAATTATTGGTCGGGGAAAGTGTCCATATCCCGCTTTTAAAAAAGGTTCATTGAATGTTGAAAAAAACGTTTCTGGCTCCAGCTAAAATTAACCTATGTTTGCACGTACTTGGTCGTCTTGAAAGTGGTTATCACCAACTTGCGATGGCGATGCAGCGAGTCGATTTGTATGATGACATTCAGATACAACTTGGCGGTTTACCGGGGACACGTGTTGTTTGTTCTGGCGCCAAGCTGCTGGAAGGCGAGGAGAATATTGCTGCTCAAGCTGCTCGATTGTTTCTTGAAGAAACTCGGATTGATATTGGTATTGATATCGAAATTCATAAGAGGATACCTATCGCAGCTGGATTGGGTGGTGGTTCCTCTGATGCTGCAACTGTTCTGCTGGGTTTGAATGAAATGTCAGGAGAAAAACTAAGCAGAGAGAAGCTGCAGGTTTTAGGCGGGAAACTTGGAGCGGATGTCCCTTTCTTTGTTTTTCAACACCCAGCATGGGCAACTGGAATCGGTACCAGACTTGAAGCATTAGCGGTTTTGCCAGAAGTTGCTTATTTGTTGATTAACCCGGGTATAGCTGTATCTACTGCAGAAGTTTACCGAAGTTTGCAGTTGACAAAAGGGGGCGAACTGGCTAACCTTCCGAGGTTTTCTGTTGTGAGTAGAGAGGATCTTCGCGCTGCTTTATACAATGACCTGGAGCTGGTTACTTTGCGGCGGTTTCCGGTTATCGCCAAAATTAAACAAATATTACTTGATCAAGGGGCTCTTGGTTCTTTGATGTCAGGTAGTGGCGCCACTGTTTTCGGAGTATTTGCTGACATTGCGACGGCAAGCAGGGTGGGAAAAAAGTTGGCTGCTGAGAACGGTTGGTGGGTGTATCCGGTTCGTCCGCTTTGATTTTTTTTGAGGAATTGAGGTTGACAGCAGAAACGAACTTGGGTAGAAACTGCCGGTTCTTTGTCTTGAACATTATTTACGAAGATCCTTCAAATATAATGGGGCGTGGCCAAGCGGTAAGGCACCGGATTTTGATTCCGGCATTCCCAGGTTCGATCCCTGGCGCCCCAGCCATTTATATAGTCACAGATCATAAAAAGATCGAAGCGGAGCGAGCGCTGTTTTATGGTAATATCAGCACCTACGAATCTGCAGTCAGGGTTGGTTGAATTGTGCAGCTGGCATGATTCAGCCATTTTGCATTCTTCCAGCCAGAAAAGGTATATGACCCGTGGGGATGATTAAAATCTTTGCCGGCAACTCGAATCAGCCGTTGGCTCGTGATATTTGCCAGCACCTGAATGTTTCTATGGGCAACGCCAAAGTCAGAACTTTTTCTGATGGTGAGATACTGGTGGAAATTGGTGAAAACGTACGTGGTCGAGATGTCTACGTAATTCAATCAACCTCCTCACCGGCCAACCACAATTTGATGGAATTGCTGGTTATGGTTGATGCCATGAAGCGGGCATCTGCTGCACGGATTAACGCTGTTGTCCCCTATTTTGGTTATGCCAGACAGGATCGCAAGGTCGCTCCCCGGGCTCCTATTACGGCAAAATTAGTGGCTGATATGATGTCCGTTGCCGGGATTGACAGGCTTCTGACCATGGATTTGCATGCTGGACAGATCCAGGGTTTTTTCGATATTCCAGTGGATCACCTCTATGCTGCACCAGTGATGCTTGATGAAATCCGGCAGCAAAATTTTACTGACTTGATTTTTGTTTCTCCGGATGCTGGCGGTACCGAACGTGCCCGGGCATTTGCGAAGCGACTTCGCGCAGGGCTGGCGATTATTGACAAACGACGCAGCGGTCCGAATGTTGCTGAGGTTATGCATATCATTGGTGATGTGAAGGGCAAAAATTGTGTCATTATTGATGATATGATTGATACTGCTGGAACGCTCTGTGCCGCGGCTAGTGCGCTACAGGAACAGGGCGCTGCTGATGTTTATGCCTGCGCAACCCATGGTGTCCTTTCCGGCCCGGCGTTACAGAGGATTGCTGAAAGTCCGCTAAAAAGGGTTTATATCACCGATACAATTTCAACCCAGGAAAAACTTGCTCAATGTGATACATTGTCCCGGCTGTCGGTCAGTCACTTGCTGGCGGAAGCAATCCGCCGTACCCATAATGCTGAATCGGTCAGCTCGCTGTTTGTATAAAACAAAATTTGTTTCTTTATTTATATGGAGGATAGATAGATGGCTCAAGTAGAATTGAATGTTGAGATTCGTGAGGAAAGCGGCAAAGGTGTTGCTCGTAAATTGCGAGCTGCAGGTAAATTGCCAGCTGTCGTTTATGGAAAAGAGCTTGGAACCGCAGCGATCGTTGTTGATCCCAAGGAACTTGAAAATGCTATTTCTGGTGAAGCTGGCTTGAATGCTCTGATCACATTGAAAGGGGCAGCGGATCTGGATGGCAAGGTCGTTATTTTGAAAAATGCAGATGTTCATCCGATCAGTCGGGATATGATCAGTGCTGATTTTCATGCGATTAATCTTACTGAAAAAGCCTCATTTATGGTGCCGATTAATATTGTCGGGACAGCTGCCGGGCAAAAAGAGGGTGGCTCTTTGCAGTTGGTGCGTAATGAGTTGGAAGTTCTTTGTCTGCCGACCCAGGTTCCACAGGGAATCGATATCGATGTGTCCGCACTTGAAGTTGGTGATACGGTTCACATTGAAGAAGTCGTTGTTCCTGAAGATGTTGAACTTGTCCATGATGTCAACTTTACCGTTATCACCCTGAGTATTATTAAAGAAGAGGTTGAGGCTGTCGAAGAGGATGAGCTTGAGATTGGTGAAGAGGCCGTCGAAGGGGCAGATGTTGCTGAAAAAGATGAGGCAGAAGCTGAATAATTATCCCTGTCTGGATTTTATGTGAAATTACTGGTTGGGTTGGGAAACCCCGGTGAAAAATATGCTTTGACTCGGCACAATGTTGGATTTATGGTTGCTGAGAAAATTGCTCAATGTCATCGAATTACGCTGAAAAAAAAGGGCTATCAGGGCTTTTACGGGGTTGGTAGGGTGGTGACCCAAGAGACAACCATCCTCTTGCCGCAGACATTTATGAATTGCAGCGGTTCCAGTGTGAATGCCGCCTATCGATCCCTCGGAATTGACCCGGGGGATTTGATTATAATCTATGACGATTTGGATCTCCCTTTCGGACGATTACGGATCAAGGTTGATGGTGGTCATGGTGGTCATAATGGCTTACGGGATATCGTTACTGTTCTTGGCTGCAAAAACTTCACCCGCTTGCGTATTGGCATTGGTCGACCGGAACGAGGCGATGTCACAAGACATGTTCTGAGTCGCTTTTCCACAAAAGAACAAAAACGACTTCCCCAGTTACTTGATAGCGCTGCTGAGGCTGTTAAAAAAGTACTTTCAGCTGGAGTAACTGAGGCAATGAATTGTTTTAATAACTATAATCTGCTGGATTAACATTAACTAAACACGAGAGAGGTAAAAGACGAATGCAACTGCAAATGTGGGCTCCTATTCTTGGAGTAGTCGGATTTGTGATCGCGATTGTGCTCTACAATATTGTTAAAGCACAACCGGTCGGTAATGAGAAAATGCGCGAGATCTCGGAAGATATCCACAGTGGAGCCATGGCTTTTCTTGGTCGTGAGTATCGCGTGCTAGCTATCTTTATTGTTGTCGTATTTATTCTGATTGCTATTGCTATGAACATACAGACAGCTCTGGCTTTTCTTGGTGGCGCTCTCTGTTCCATGACCTGCGGTTTTACCGGGATGAAAGCTGCAACCCGAGCCAATGTCAGAACCTGTGAAGCTGCTCGTGCTCATGGTCAAGCAAAAGCGTTGGAAGTTTCTTTCAATGGTGGTGCTGTTATGGGGTTGGCGGTTGCATCGCTCGGCCTGGTTGGTGTTGGCATTGCTTATATTTTCTTTGGTGGTAGTCCAGAAACCTCTAAATACATTACAGGTTTTGCTATGGGTGCTTCTTCCATTGCCCTGTTTGCCCGGGTTGGTGGCGGTATTTATACTAAAGCTGCTGATGTTGGTGCCGACCTGGTTGGTAAAGTTGAAGCGGGAATTCCAGAGGATGATCCACGTAATCCAGGTGTTATTGCTGACAATGTTGGCGATTGTGTCGGTGATACGGCAGGAATGGGTGCCGATATTTTTGAGTCCTACGTTGGTTCGATCATTGCGACAATTGCAATTGCTGCAGCTGCCAGTCCTGCTCTGCTAGCTAAACTGGGCGTTGGTGCTGGAGTCCAGGCCAGTGTCATGTTGCTGCCGCTGGCTCTGGCAATGATTGGTTTGTTGTTTTCTTTCCTGGGGATTTTCTCGATGAAAGTTCTAAAAGGAGTAGGCCCGGCAAAGGCTTTACATTATACGACTTTTGTTGCTGCCGCTGGATTTTTGATTGCTGCTTTTATTTATATCCAGTTTGCCGGTCTTAGCACTGGAATTTTCTGGGCTATTCTTGCTGGTACTCTAGCCGGGATTGCTATTGGACAGATTACCGAATACTACACTGCACGTGCTCCCGTAAGGCGGATTGCAGAAGCGAGTAAAACCGGACCGGCAACCAATATCATCCATGGTCTGGCAGTCGGTCTTGAATCAACAGTTCTTCCAATTCTTATTATCTGTATCAGTATCTTTATTGCAAACTATTGTGCAGGACTCTACGGCATCGGGATCGCAGCTGTTGGTATGCTGGCAACTGTTGGTGTGACCATGACGGTTGATGCTTATGGTCCGATTGCTGATAATGCTGGTGGCATTTCCGAGATGGCCGGGTTGGGTTCTGATGTACGTAAGATCACTGATGGCCTGGATGCAATTGGGAATACGACTGCCGCAATTGGCAAAGGGTTTGCTATTGGTTCAGCTGCTTTGACCGCGTTGGCTCTATTCTCCGCTTACGCAACGACAGTAGGGCTTGATGTTATCAACCTGATCAATCCAATGGTTGTTATCGGGATGCTGATCGGTGGTGCACTGCCATTCCTTATGGGAGCTCTGACTATGACCAGTGTCGGCCGGGCTGCCGGGGCAATGGTCGATGAAATTCGGCGCCAGTTCCGTGAAACTCCAGGATTGCTAGAAGGCAAAGAAGGAGTTAAGCCTGATTCTCAGCGCTGTATCGATATTTCTGCCAAGGCTGCGTTAAAGGAAATGATTCTGCCGGGTGTAATCGCTGTTTCTGCCCCGGTTCTGGTCGGTTTCCTGTTAGGAAAGGAATCTCTGGGTGGCATGCTTGCTGGTGCAACGGTCACTGGTGTTCTGTTGGCACTGATGATGTCAAACGGTGGTGGTGCTTGGGATAATGCCAAAAAGTACATTGAAAGTGGCCAATTGGAAGGTGAAGGGAAGGGCAGTGATGCTCATGCTGCAGCGGTTATCGGTGATACGGTCGGCGACCCTTTCAAAGATACTTCCGGTCCCTCCATGAATATTCTTATCAAGCTGATGAGTGTTGTCGCGTTGGTAATTGCTCCGCTGCTGGTTTGATTGCAGAGTAAAGTTATTGTTTGACCTGATAGCCGGGGCTGGTGCCCCGGCTATCGTCATTTTTACAAGGGATATTTATGGGATTCAAATGTGGTATTGTCGGGCTGCCGAATGTTGGAAAATCGACAATTTTTAACGCGATAACTTCTGCTGGAGCTGAATCGGCTAACTACCCATTCTGTACGATTGAACCAAATGTGGGGGTTGTTGCTGTGCCGGATCTGCGTCTGGATGTGTTGGCAAAGATTGTTAATCCTGAAGAAATTGTCCCTACCAGCATGGAATTTGTCGATATTGCCGGATTGGTGCGGGGTGCCAGTCAAGGTGAAGGGTTGGGAAATCAGTTTCTTGGTCATATCCGTCAAGTTGATGCTATCGCCCATATCGTCCGTTGTTTTGAAGATGAAAATGTTGTCCATGTTGCTGGAGAGGTTGATCCCCTCCATGATATTGAAGTGATCCAAACAGAGCTGAATCTTGCCGACCTTGAGAGTATTGATAAACGGATTTTCCGCGGCAAGAAGTTGGCTAAAAGTGGCGATAAAAAGTTGCAGTTGGAAATTCAGGTTCTTGAAAAATTAGCTGTTGCTTTAAACGATGGTTTAGCGGCACGGGCAGTGACCCTTGACGCAGAAGAACTCAGTGCAATTTCTGAAATTCATCTGATTACCATGAAGCCGGTTCTCTATGTTGCAAATGTTGCGGAGGACGATCTGGGAGGAACCCATGCCTTTGTCGAGAAAGTGCGTGATCATGCATTGTCTGAGGGGGCTGAGGTTGTGACTATTTGTGGAAAAATAGAAGCAGAAATTGCAGAGATTGAGAGTGGAGAAAAGTTGGAATTTTTGCAGGAATTAGGTCTCGAAGAGGCAGGTCTTGACCGGATCATTCATGCAGGCTACCGCTTGCTGGGATTGATCACCTATTTTACAGCTGGACCAAAAGAAGTGCGTGCCTGGACGGTTTCTGCTGGAGCGTTGGCACCTCAAGCAGCCGGGGTGATCCATACTGATTTTGAAAAAGGTTTTATCCGTGCAGAAGTGATTGCTTATGTTGATTTTATCAATTCTGCGGGTGAAACTGGAGCCAGAGAAAAAGGGCTGTTGCGGCTTGAGGGGAAGGATTACCGCGTCATTGATGGTGATGTGATGCATTTTCGCTTTAATGTCTGATGGCAACAGTGATTCTGAGTAAATCTGGACGTTGCCGATAATCGATCTTCTGTTGGTTAACCTCAAAATGTCCAGCCGGATCGTAACCTGTCTCGGTGACGTGAATTTCACCTGCGGGGAGCCAGATATGTCGCAGGATCCTCTCATTCTGGGTCAAGGTTCCAGTTTTGTCGGTACAGATCACTGTTGCGGCTCCCAGGGCTTCGGCGGCTTGCAACCGTCGCAATAATGCGCGGCGATGAACCATCGCCCTCACCCCCAGCGCCAATGTGATGGTGACAACTGCCGGAAGTCCTTCGGGAACAACGGCAACCGCAAGTGAAACCCCGGTGAGAAACATTTCCAGTAATGGTTTTCCTAATAACCAGCCGGCCAGAGCGACAACCACTGAGATTATGATTGAGATGATGCCCAGCTGTTTTCCCAGGACAGCCATTTTCTGTTGCAGGGGAGTTGTTTCGCTGCTGATATCACGATTAAGCTGAGCAATGCGAC
>JAKIUD010000006.1 GCA_021647765.1 Desulfuromusa sp.
AATACGTGGTTGCTACTATCGATGTCAAAGAACAAAGGCTGAAACTCTTTCTGGACAAAATCCAGATCGATGAATTTGATTACAAATTGAGATAAACAAAGTTGAGTGTCCACGATGTTGTGGCACTAAAATGTGTCCACGATGTACTGGCACTCAACAAGTAAGCACCCCACATCTCAACATCACAGATTGATTCATGACAGCAAAGGAAGCTTGGGGGTAATAAACCCACTGTTTTATTTAATTCAGCCAACAGACAGAGGAGAACACGAATGAGTGAACTATCACGCCAGCGCAGTGCCGATCCAGCCGCCGTTGAAATGCTGAACTTAGCTGAAAAAGAACAGCTTGAAACTATCTGGGATCGGCTGGAAAAACAGCAGCCCCAATGTGGCTACGGGCAGTTGGGAACCTGCTGTCGTCTCTGTACTATGGGTCCCTGCAGAATTGATCCAATGGGTGAAGAACCAACCCACGGGGTATGTGGTGCGAGTGCGGACACCATTGTCGCACGCAATTTAGCGCGTATGATTGCGGTCGGTTCCTCTTCACACTCCGACCACGGACGGAGCGCTGCGTTATTGTTGAAAGCTGTCGCCAGTGGTGAGAATACCGATTATCGCATCACCGATGTGGAAAAACTACAGGCTGTTGCGACTCGCCTTGAAGTCACAACTGAAAACCGTTCATACCCTGAGATTGCCAGCGATATTGCCGATATCGCTCTTAGCTGTTTTGGCAAGCAGGATGATACACCAATGCCTTTTACTGAAAAGTACCTGCTACCGAAACGCTATCAACTATTCAAAGATATTGAAGAACAGCTATTCAAAACAACCGGGAAAAAAATGGGAATCCTGCCTCGTGGCATTGACCGTGAAATTGTGGATATCTTGCATCGTACCCATTTTGGTACCGATGCTGACCCCCTCTCCTTGATGGTTCAGGGGATACGTAGCTCCATAGCTGACGGCTGGGGCGGATCTCTTATTGCGACGGAGCTTCAGGATATCCTTTATGGGACACCGACCGTCAATACTGCCAAAGCTAATCTCGGTGTTCTTGATGCTGAGTGGGTCAATATCATTGTCCACGGTCATGAGCCTTCCCTGTCAGAAAAAGTTGTGGAAATGGCCCTCAGTGAAGAGATGCAGCAGGCCGCCCGAAAACTTGGAGCCAAAGGGATCAATATCGTCGGACTGTGCTGTACCGGTAACGAAATGTTGATGCGGCAGGGGGTTGATATGGCCGGTAACGTCCTGCACAGTGAGCTGGCGATTATGACTGGAGCTGTTGAAGCCATGGTTGTCGATGTGCAGTGTATTTACCCCTCACTTGCCAACCTGTCAAACTGCTTCCATACCAAGTTTATCACAACCAGCGAACAAGCAACTATTCCCGAGGCATTGCATATTCAATTTGAAGATGAACATGCAGACGAAATCGCCCGCAGAATTGTTAATACCGCCATTGCGGCCTACCCTGAGCGGGATCAAGGCAAGGTATATATTCCGAATATCACCTCAAGTGCCATTGCCGGGTTCAGTGTTGAAGAGATCCTTAAGACTCTCGGCGGCTCAGTCGCTCCCTTAATTGATGTCATTGCAAAAGGGACAATTAAAGGGGTTGTTGGGATTGTCGGATGCAACAACGTCAAAGTTAAACAAGACCTCTATCATCAAGAGCTGACTAAAAAGCTGATAGAACGCGATATTCTAGTTATTGGAACAGGCTGTTGGGCAATCGGTGCCGCCAAAGCAGGATTGATGAATCTGGACGCACAAAGTCTAGCCGGAGAAGGACTTAAAGCAGTTTGCCAGCAGCTTGGTATCCCACCAGTGCTGAACATGGGCTCTTGTGTTGATTGTTCCCGAATGCTGGTGCTAGCTGGTGCCTTGGCTGCCCACCTTGATGTAGATATTTGCGACCTGCCACTGGTTGGTTCCGCTCCTGAATGGATGACAGAGAAAGCGGTTGCCATTGGCACCTATTTTGTCAGTTCAGGCATTCCCACCCACTTATGGCCGGCACCACCAATTCTCGGTAGCCCTGAAGTGACCAAGATTCTTACCGAAGACATCAAAGGGCTCCTCGGTGGTTATTTCTTCATTGAAGAGGGGCCGCAAGCCGCTGCTCAGCGGATGGAGGAGATTATCCTTGAAAAACGTGCCGCATTGGGAATCTAACTGCTTTTTGCGAAACCATCAAAAATGGAGAAGACAATGAAAGAAAATGAAGGTTTCCGGATTGTTATTACCGGCAAAGGTGGAGTCGGAAAAACGACTCTGACATCCTGTTTATCCCGCTATCTGGCGCAAAGAGGAACAACCGTTCTGGCGGTAGATGAAGATCCGCAGATGAATCTCCCCTACGCACTCGGTTTACCGATCGCTGAAGCGACAAAGATTACCCCACTCAATCAAGATCTGGATTATATAGAAGAGAAAACCGGTGTTCGCCCCGGCAAATCCTGGGGAGCGATGTTTCGTCTTGGGCCACAAGTTGAAGATGTTGTAGAGCGTTTCGGTGTGAAAGTTACTGACAAACTCAATCTTCTGGTAATGGGAACGGTTGTTCAGGCTGCTGCTGGTTGCCTGTGTGCCGAAAATGTACTCCTTGATTCGGTCATCCGACACCTGACGCTGCGTGAAAATGAGGTCATTCTCCTCGACACCCAAGCCGGTGTTGAACATTTTGGCCGAGCGCTGTCCAAAGGCTTTTCACAATGCCTGGTCGTTGCGGACGGTACTTTTAATGCATTATCTGTTGCCCGCCATTCAGCGCAGCTAGCCCGGCAGATCGGGATCCCCTACGTCCACCTGGTGATCAATCGGGCCGGTGAAGGGGGAAGAAGCAAGCTGGCCCGTTTTGATGAAATGATGCAGACCGATACCTGTAAACTCTTTGACCAGATCATCGCCCTGGATGCGGAACCACGCTTTGAAGCGCTGGAACCTGATGTCACCCGGATTCTTGATGATCCATCAAGCGGCTACACGAAAGGCATTGCCGAACTGGCGGGAACTCTCATGGAATTTGAAACGTCTGCACGCGAAACTGTTCTTGAGAGGAGCTCATCATGAAAAAGATTTTTGTCGATTACGAAAAGTGCGTCGCCTGTAAAGCCTGTGAAACCGCCTGCGCTATGGAAAACCACCCATCTCACAGCCTGTTTGGCCTGCTGGGTGATAAAAAGACCCAGGTCAATGTCCGGGTTCTCGCTGTCGAACATGAGGCTTTCCCGGTATCCTGCCGTCACTGTGAGCCAGCCTGGTGTATGGATGCCTGCCCGTCGGGAGCGATCAGCCGCGACAGTGAAACCGGGGCGGTGATCCTCAATCCCGACATGTGTAAAGCGTGTGCCATGTGTGCCATGGTCTGCCCGTTTGATGCGATCTCCTTCAAGGAAACTCACCGGGCCAGATATGGTCGGGATGTCGCCTATAAATGTGACCTCTGCAATGATCGGGTGAAAAACAATGAACTGCCAGCCTGTGTTGCCGCCTGTCACAGTGGCGCGCTGAGTTTTCGTGAACATGACCAGCTGCGCCGTGATCAGGCCGTCAAGAATCTGCGAGTTTATTTGCTGGGTGAAGAGAAACTGCCGAAAAACTTTGAATTGTATCGTGAACTGAGGCGCAAAGAATTTGCCCAACGCTCTGGAGAAAAATAGTGAAAATTGTCACTATAGGTACCGGCATGGCAGCGGCGGAATTTGTCGATGTCCTGCGCAAGGAAGGTTCACAAGACGAGATCGTAATGCTGGGAAACGAACCATTCCCCCCCTATTCCCCCTGTGTAATCCCGTTTTTTCTCGCAGGTGAACCTTTGACAACAGTTTATTGGAAGGGGGAAAGTTTCTATCGGAACAAAGGGGTTACGGCGTTACTGGATTCAGCGGTTGCCGAAGTCGATGCGAAACGCCATAGGGTACGGTTGAGTAACGGTCGAACCGAGAATTATGATCGACTGTTTTTTGCTACAGGGGCAAGAAGCTGGTACCCGCAACCACAATGGTTGGAAACGAATGGCGTCTTTGGTTTTAAGACCTTAACCGATATGCTTGCTATCGATGATTATATTCGGGAACATGCTACACGCAGGGTGGTCGTCTTCGGTGGCGGTTTCATCGGTGTCGATGCCGCCCTTGCCCTGTGGCATCGTGGTCTTGAGGTCATCTTAGTTCACCGCAACACCAGACTCCTGTCGCAGATGACAGATGAGGATGGAGGAGTTTTTGCCACCCGGAAGCTGCGTGAAATCACCGGAATAGATGTTCGTCTCAAGACAACGGTCACAGACATTGACATACGAGATGGCGCGCTTCGGGGAGTTAAAATGAGCAATGGAGACTCGGTAGAGACCACCATGTTAATCGTTGCGATTGGTGTCTCCCCTAATTCAGAGCCATTGGTTGGTAATGATCGGGGTGTTGTCGTCGATGAAACACTGCGCTACGACCCGCACATCTATGTCGCTGGAGATGTTGCAGTGACGCCCCACGCGCTTACCGGCGAACCAGCTATCTATGCCACTTACCCCAATGCCATGCTACAAGCGCGGACAGCTGTTCGACATCTGCTTCATGGTGATGCCACCTATAACGGATCCATCAATACAAATGTCCTTAAAAAGCACATTGATTTTCCGATTATTTCAGCAGGGACTTTCGAAGGGGATCCCGTAACCTGGCAGAATCAGCACCTGTTTCGCCGCGTTTATCTGCAAAACGGGAAAATTAATGGTTATCAACTGATCGGAGATACACGTGTCTCCGGCTATATCTATAACCTTTACTGTGCACAGGTGCGAGTTGATAAAATAATTGCCCCGATTCTGGCAGACAACAGAGGGGACAGCTACTATCGTTCTTTAATGGGGTTCAATCAGGGACAATTAGGATAGGTTGCCTTTAAAACCGCTAGCAGGATTATTCAGACCCACTGACAACCACCTCAAAAGGATTGAACCAGTCACTTTGATTTTAAAATAGGGATTTTTATGGAAAGCTTAGGATTATTTCTTGTTTTTTGGTATGGGATTCTTCATGCTTTAGGAGCTGATCATCTTACCGCAATTGCCGATTTTTCAATTGGCAAAGACAAGAGAAAAACCATTCTGATCACAGTTCTGTTTGCGCTCGGGCACGGTAGCATGCTTTTTATATTTGCTAAAATATTAGAGACATATTATATCCCTGAAACTATTTTGGGTTATGGAGATATAATATCGTCAACCGTTATTCTGACTATGGGGTTTTATCTCTTGTATATGGTCGCAACAAATAAAATTCATCTGCAGAAACATATTCATGAAAACAAAGAACATATCCATATATATTTTGGTAAAGAGCATAGCCATGATAGTACAACGACCTCATCATTTACCATTGGTGCTTTGATGGGGATCGGTGGGGTTCGTGGGATGTTGGTTACCCTTGGGGCAATTCAGGGTCAAACTGTCAACATGGATATGATTTTAGCTTTTACCGCTGGAGTCATGCTCGTCTTCGTGGGTTTTGGTGGAGTGATACTGTATATCAATCAAAATTTACTTAAAAACAAACAAAATATAAGAAGAATTTTTGCCACAACTGGAGCAATATCTGTCATCGTCGGTGCAGGTATGTTTTTTAATTAAAGGCTACAGGGATACCATCATCGAAAAGGGATAGCATAATTATTGTGGGCACCTTACCGACACCATCTAATAACTTTTTGCGAGTTCATCAATATTATATCCCCATCCTCGCCCCACCCTATGCACAAAATAAAAAAGGAGTAACGTGAAAAAGTTTCTAAGTAAAACCAGTTTCTGGCGCACATCGGTGCAATGGGGGTTTTTTAGTTGGATTTTATATATCGGCATACGCTTCGGCATGTTTGTCCGTCATTTTACCAGCAATGGTGTAACACCCTTTGTTACCCGCCCCGCTGGCGTAGATGGCTTTCTGCCCATCGGCGGTTTAGCTAGCCTTAAATTATGGCTATTTACCGGTACATTTGACGATAAACATCCGGCGGCACTGGTGCTGCTGGTAACATTTTTACTTATGAGCTTAATCGCCAAGAAATCGTTCTGCTCATGGCTGTGCCCGGTGGGAACTCTTTCTGAAGCCATGTGGAAGGTGGGCAAACGGATTTTCAGGCGCAATTTTACCATCTGGCGTTGGCTCGACATCCCGTTACGCGGATTGAAATATTTTCTTCTGGCTTTTTTTGTCAAGATTCTTCTCATCGACATGCCGGTTTTTGCCATCGTCTCCTTCGTTCAGTCACCCTATTGGGCCTTGAGCGATGTAAAAATGTTACATTTTTTCACCAATCTCTCCGCTATCACTATGGTTGTAGTAGGCAGCTCCACGATTCTGTCACTGTTTTATAAAAACTTCTGGTGCCGCTATCTATGTCCCTACGGTGCGCTGCTGGGGCTGGTCAGTATGTTCAGCCCATTCAAAATCCGCCGCAATATCAATACCTGTATCGACTGTAAACTCTGTACCCAAACGTGTCCGGCGCAATTAACCGTACACAAATCAAGCGCTATATATAATCCTGAATGTTGCGCTTGTTTGAGCTGCGTAGAAGTCTGCCCGCAGCGCAGTTTAAGCATGAGCACGATATTGGAACGCCAACCGCTGCCGCGCTGGGTATTCCCCGTGTTGTTGCTCTCTATATACGCAACAGGTATCATTATCGGCATGGCTTCCGGGCACTGGGATAGTTCGATGACCTACGCCGACTATCAACGCCTGATTCCTATGGTCAATCAGTTAAGCCAATAGCTTGCGGAACCCAACTCACGGGGATTTTGCCAACAAATTCGGGGGAATCGATTGCAATAAACGGAGACTGTAGGTATAAATTGATGCCAGCCGCTTTTATGGGTGGAATCAACTTGTCTGACGAACAAACGTGATGATCTCGCAAAAAGCCACTAGAGGGCGAAGACATACATGTCGTATGTCGAGGTCTTGAAAAGTCGCTGCAATGCCGTTGTGTGGATTTTTTTTACGTCGCCATCAAATTTATCGGGAGAAAATGACCTGAATGAAAATAACCGCAACAATTTTGCTGATTTTTTTTCTCGGTGGAATGATCCCTACAGCTGCAATTGCAGTGGACAATGCAGCAAAAATCAACCCGGCACTGGAGCTAATTCAGGTACTGGGATGTAAAGCTTGTCACACGATTCATGGTGATGGTGGTTCCCTGGCAGCAGACCTAACCCAGATAGGAAGCCGTTTGACCGCAGCACAGATAGAAGCACTGCTGACAGCTGCGGCATCAACCCGGGAAAAAGGATTTATGCCCAGCTACAGCACACTGCCAAAAGAAGATCTGCAACGTATCAGCAACTATCTCTACAACCTCCGTTAAGATAAAAAGAAGAAAATATGTCGCAACGAATGACCTTGATCATTTCACCGGTTTTTATTTCCGAAACACACTTAAAAAATGCCCGCAGCTTCTCTGCACTTTTCAATAACAACAATCCTCTGGCTCTCGAAATCGGCTGTGGAATTGGCGATTTTGTTGTTCAAATTGCAGCACGTCACCCTGAGCGAAATTATATTGCTATCGATATTTTCAATCAAGGTTGCCGTCAGACCTGTAGCCGCATTGAGCGTTCCGGATTAACTAATATTCTGATGATGCGGATAGAGGCTCGCTACCTGATGCATCATTATCTGGGAAAAGAAAGTCTCCAAGCAATCTATATCAATTGTCCCGATCCGTGGCCAAAAAAAAGGCAGCGCAAGCGGAGATTACTTAATCAGGATTTTCTCGATCTCTCTCTTTATTGTTTGCAGGATAATGGTGAGCTGAATTTCTGTACCGACTTTGTTGATTATGGTGAAACGGCAGCGGAGCTACTGAGCCAAGATAAACGCTTTAAAAATCTTGCATCAACTCCCTATACCCATGACCTTGGAAGCTATCCGATTTCAAAATATATGCAGCGTTTTCTCGATTTGGGTCAGCCAATCTATCTGTGTCGCTATCACAAGAAAACGGCTCTCCAGATTGCTCAACCGAACCTGAGAAAAGGATTCAGACTCCGCTGGCCAAAGGAGAGCTCTTGAACTGGCTCACTGAAGACCTCCCCGGCATTGGTGGAGTTTACAAACAAATACCGCAAGATTTTCAGGTTGAAGAGATCCCCCTCTACCCCTGTTCCGGCGAAGGTGAACACCTTTACCTCTGGATTGAAAAATCGGGAATCACCACCCGCAATTTATTAACTCAATTAGCTCGAGGGTTAAGATTAAAAGAACGTGATCTTGGTTATGCTGGACTAAAAGATGCCCGAGCCTTGACGCGACAGATGATCTCCATCCCCTTCAATAAACTTGCTCAAGTTAAAAATTTGAACCTTAATCAGGCGGAAATATTAGATATTAATCGTCATACGAATAAACTTCGTCTCGGCCATTTAGCGGGAAACCATTTTACCATCACCCTGCGAGAAACTGATACAGAGCCTCTGCCACGGAGTTCGGCTATTTTCGCACAGCTACAGCAACGCGGAGTACCTAATCTTTTTGGCGAGCAGCGCTACGGGGTTTTAGGAAATTCAGCACAACTGGGGCTGCTGCTGGCACAAAAGAACTTTGTCACTTTCTGCCGGGAATTTATTGGGGATCCACAGGTGATCCGTAATCCGGGGTGGAAAAAAGCTGCAGAATATTATCGCCAGGGAGAAGAACAACAGGCCATCGACAGTCTACCAAAAAGAATGCGGGATGAACGGCAACTCCTCCAAATGCTAATTGACGGAAAATCCCACCATGCAGCAGTGTTTTCTTTATCTCGAAATCTGTTGCGATTATTTCTCTCCGCTGCGCAATCGTCATTTTTTGATCAGCTACTTATGCAACGGTTACCTGATCTAGACCAGCTTAGGGATGGCGATATTGCGATCAAACATATCAATCGTGCCTGTTTCAGGGTTAAGGATGTCGAAAAAGAACAACCCCGTGTCAATCGTTTTGAAATCAGTCCCTCCGCCCCCCTGTATGGCAGCAAGGTGATGCTTGCTACTGGAAAAACTGGACAATCTGAGATGGATTTCCTTGAAAAAAGCGGCTTAACTCTCAACAGCTGGAAACTGCCTCACGGACTGACAATGACGGGAGAGCGCCGACCACTTAGAGTTCCTCTGACTGAGCCCAAAATAATAGTCTCGGGGGATCATTTTATAACCCTCAGTTTCACCCTGCCAAAAGGGAGCTATGCAACCAGTGTTCTGCGAGAATTAATCAAAGAAAATCAGCAAATATCCTGACTCACAAGATCCAATTTCACTAACAGATATTACGCAGTAAGAGATAAAGCAATAAAAAATCTGATTAGCGCTGATCTTCCGTATGAACAGCCCCCCCTTTGCACAGAGGAGAATCCACTGACGAAAAACTGGCGCTAATCAGAATAAAAAATAACTTATTTGACAATTATAGAACACCATTCTATAATACCCAGATGAGGGGAAATTATCTCTGTCTTAGCAACAACCATATTACTTGACAGAAACTCTTTCCGAAGATAACATGAATGTGTTATATATAATAAAAACACAAGAAGGGTATTGAGACCATGGTCAAAAAAGACAAGTCAGAGTATATAATTCAAGCGGTTTCTCACGCCCTTGACCTGCTTGAGCAATTTCATGGTGATGTTGATGAGCTTGGTGTCACCGAACTAAGCAAACGGCTGAAGCTACATAAAAACAATGTTTTCCGGCTGCTTGCAACTCTGGAATCACGGGGCTACATTGAGCAGAATAAAGCAACAGAAAACTACCGCCTGGGTCTTAAAGCTCTGGAGCTTGGACAGACATTTATTAAGCAAATGGGTCTATTGCGCCAAGCCAAGCCAATTCTTGAACAGATCGTCGAAGAAAGCAACGAAACCGCCTATGTTGCTATCTATAAAGAAGACCATATTGTCTATCTGGATGTTGTTGAAACCAATCTGACCGTTCGGGTTGTTTCCAGAGTAGGCTCGCGTCTCCCTGCTTATTGTACTGCCTCCGGCAAAGTTCATATGGCCTATATGACTGATGAGGAACTGGAATCTTCATTAGCCAATATGAAGCTCGTTCCCCACACCCCAACAACCATCACCACTGCGGAAGAAATCAGCACAGAGCTGGCCAAAGTTCGTGAACAAGGCTACGCTTTTGATGACGAAGAATTGGATCTTGGCGTTCGTTGTATTGCGGCACCAATCCGCGATTATACACGTCGGATTGTCGGTGCTATCAGCATTTCTGGTCCCACCATGCGGATCAGCAATGCACGTACAGAAAGTGAGTTGGTTCCCTTGGTTTTGAAAGCATCTGAGGAACTTTCTACCCGACTTGGCTACCCAAAATAGTGGTCATTTTTCAAATTTAAAAGGCTCCTCACTGAGGAGCCTTTTTTGTTTGAGCGGAGAACATAGCTGGTGCAATGGTTTGAACAAGAGATAGAATTAGCCCACAACGAGGGGGTATCCCACCCGGAAAATCTCCCATTTTTCTTAGCCCCGGACATTTCAAATGGACAAGCAGTCATATTGATTCACGGCTTTAGCGCCAGTCCACGAGAGATGTTGCCGTTGGGAAAATTTCTTCTTCAACACAACTTTACTGTTTATGGAGTTCGGCTGCCCGGTCATGGCACAAATCCAGAAGATTTGGCGACCAGGCGGGTTGAAGAGTGGGTAACTACCGCTGAAAACGGTTATCAATCCCTTGTCGAAATGGGTTTTAAAATTAGCGTCGCAGGATTAAGCACCGGAGCGCTAATAACGTTGAAACTGGCGCTCCAATATCGTTTAGAAAAACTGATTTTACTCTCCCCCTTTTTACGCCTTGAACACTTTCTTGCCCCATTTGCCGGGTTGTTGTGCTATCTGATCCCTTATCAAAAAAAAGCTGTTTCTGCCGCCGAGCGCCCATTTTATTATCAGCAACGCCCCCTGAAAGGGATTGCCCAAATCAACAGATTGTGCAGACAGCTTGATGGTAAGTTAAATTCGATAACCACGCCCAGCCTTGTTCTGACCTCAACAGGTGATGCCACCATAGCCCCAGGGACTGCAGCAGAAATCCACCGCCAACTTGGCAGCAAGCAAAAGCAGTTCCACTGCTATGGCGACGAAGTTCCGCATGTTTTGACGACAACAGAAAACCCCCGGCAACAGGATGTTTTACAACGCTGCATCAATTTTCTTGACATAAAAGGCATATAATCGAGAGCCGAATTGTACAATGTAGACTTTCATATAAAGGGTAGTCGTAGCTGTCCCCAATGTGATGCCGAAATATCAGAGTATTTGACTGAGAAACAACTTAGTTCGTTCGTGCCGGGGGTTATTGAAAAATTTGCCAGGCTCGTTTTCTTCTACGATATTACCATGATCCATAAAAATGACACGGTCGGCAATGGTCTTGGCAAAACCCATCTCATGGGTCACCACGATCATCGTCATTCCTGTGTCAGCAAGCTCAATCATGACGTCAAGAACCTCCTTGATCATCTCCGGGTCAAGCGCCGACGTTGGTTCGTCAAACAACATAATTTTTGGGTTCATACACAAAGAACGGGCAATGGCCACCCGCTGCTGCTGGCCACCTGAAAGTTGATCGGGAAACTTGTCAGCCTGCTCCGAGATCTTAACCCGCTCAAGATACACCATGGCATTAGCCTGAGCATCAGCTTTGGTCATCTTTCGCGCCCATTTTGGACCTAGAGTGAGATTTTCTAAAATAGTCAGATGAGGAAATAGATTAAAATTTTGGAATACCATACCAACTTCAGTACGTATATGGTCAATGTTCTTAAGGTTTTTGTTTAGTGTTATGCCATCGACAACGATGCTGCCCTTTTGATGTTCTTCAAGTTTATTGATACAGCGGATAAGGGTTGATTTTCCAGACCCCGAAGGGCCACATACCACAATCCGCTCACCCTGATGAACAGTAAGATCAATGTCCTTCAGTACGTGAAAATCGCCATACCACTTATTGACCCTGTTGAACTCAATGATAACTTCGGTGGATGCGGCAGATGTGAGTTGTTCCCTGGTGTTCTGTGTTTTTGCGGCTGTCATGTTTCTTATCCTGTGGGTTTCCCAGGTCAATTTTTATGCTCAGTCGATAGTTTTGCTTCCAGGTGGCGGCTGTATTTTGACATGACAAAACAAATCAAAAAGAACAAAATCGCACCAAAAATCAGCGGCTCTCTGTGAAGTCCAAGCCAGGGCAAATCTTTGCTGATTGAGCGTAACATACCGAGTACGTCAAATAGGCCGATAATGGACACTAAGGTCGTATCTTTCAACAGCGAGATAAAATTGCCAACAATATTAGGAATCATATGCTTCAAAGCCTGGGGCATGATAATGAAGCTCATGGTCTGCCAATAGCCCAGACCTACGGTATGGGCTCCTTCAAACTGCCCTTTCGGAATGGTCTGAAGACCCCCGCGAACAACCTCAGCGAGATAGCAGGCGTTGAACAGGCAAACAGCGATGATAACCTGAACCAGTTTATTGAGGACAAAGCCTTCGGGAAGGAACAGTGGAAACATCGTCGTCGCCATGAACAGTACAGTAATTAAAGGGACGGAACGGAACAATTCGATGAACGAGGTGCTGAGTACCCTGACGACCGGCATCTTGGAGCGTCGACCGAGGGCAAGAATAATTCCGCCCGGCAGTGCCGAAGCAATACCGACCCCTGATATGACAAGGGTAAGAAATAATCCGCCCCATTTGGTCCAGGGAATCTTTTCAACCCCCCATCCCATTTGCCACATAAAAACCGCAACAAAACTGACCGCAATAAGGGTAAAAAACATATTGTGTAGAGTCTTTTCCTGGACATCTTTTATGCCAAACAAACGGGGTAAAAATTCAGGCAGGCTGTGACCGGTAAACACGCCAATAGTTGCATGGATGGTATTACCTGCCAGACAAACGATTGCTGCAGTGAGCATGAGCTGCATGAAGATGCCCTTATCACCACCTGAAAAAAGGTATCCTGAAAGAAAAGGATAGAGGAATACCGTGGTCAGCCCAATATATATTTTTGCCTTGACCCTTGGCAGCCAAAGCGGTGCCATCCAGACGAAAAGTAACAGTATGCCCAAATTGATCCGCCACAATTCATCTCTTGGGTAGCGACCGTAGAAAATGCTGTCCAGCCACGCAATGACACCTGCCCAGCAAGCTCCATCCATGCTGATATCGAAACACTCCCGCCGACTGTCGGCGACCCACACTGCATCAGCAATCCCCCATACCCATAAACCCTTTACCGTTATATAAATAAGAAAGAGGGTAACGAAGGTGAGGAGAGTGTTGAGCGTAGAGCTAAACAGGTGTTTTTTCATCCAGCCAACAGGTGATGTTTCAGATAGAGGTGGAGCTATAGTGGATCTTTTTGTTGGTTTTATAATAGCCATGATCAGCGCTCCACCAATTGGACTCGTTTATTGTAAATATTCAGAAGCCACGAAATAATCAGACTAATGACCATGTAAAAGGCCATCGTCATACCGACCAACTCAACCGCGTAACCGGCCTGATTCAGCGATGTCCCCATAAAAAGGGTGACTAAGTCGGGATAACCAATTGCGATTGCCAGCGATGAATTTTTGACTGCACTCATCCAATTACTAATCATCGGAGGAACAATGGCGGGCATCGCTTGGGGGATAATGACGCGAGACATGACCCTTTTTTCCTTGAGACCCAGTGCTCGAGCAGCATCATACTGTCCCTTGCCTACCGATAGAACCCCTGCACGCACCGTTTCGGCCATATGTGAGGCATGGTAAATGGATAAAGCAACGAGAAGAGCCACAAAAGCAGGCGGCAGGTTTGCACCACCGACAAAATTAAATCCTTCAAGTTTTGGTAGCTCCCAGCCAAGTGGCATACCTGTTATCAAATAGACAGTTCCCGGCAGTAAAATAAATAATGCCGCGGAAGGGATAAAGGTCGGGAATAATTTCCCGGTTCTGTCATGACGATTTTTTGCCCAGCGTCTAAAAAAAACAATTGCGATTGCCGCGATTACAATAGTTAAACTGGTCATCCATAGCTGATCACCTGGTATTGGCCATGCCATGTAAAGGCCACGATTATTGAGGATCAAAACCTCTGCACCACCGGACAGATCAATGCTGTTCTTGACCTTGGGAAGCAAGGAAAAAACGCCAATATACCAAAAAATAACCTGTATCAATAATGGTGTGTTGCGAAAGATTTCCACATATGTCAGGGCGACTTTAGATACCAGCCAATTTTTGGAAAGTCTCAAAATGCCAATAAAAAATCCAAGTAGAGTGCTGACTATAATTGCCAGAGCTGAAACATAGAGGGTGTTGAGGGCGCCAATGATGAAAATACGACCATAAGTTCCAGTCCCGGGCTCATTGGGGATAAGTTTGAAGTAGCTGTCGAATCCAGCTGCAACATTAAGAAAACCGAAACCCGTGTTCATTCCGCGTATTTCGAGGTTGTGAGCTGTATTACTGACAAGATACCAAGCGAATCCGCCTACGACAGCTACGGTCAAGAGTTGATAAAAAATCGATCGAACCCGTTCGTCATGGAAAAAGTTAAACTGTTCTTCTGGTTTCATATTCACTGGTTCTTTGTTGTTATCACGAACTGCCACAATATTTTCCCTGATATTTTATTTTAGGAGGTTCTAACGGTCTTTCTCTCGTTATGATTTACCACGCCAGACAGCCACCTGGCCGGGCATTATGGTTCAGTTTTTTGGTTTTACGATTGCTAGCCCCCCATTGGGGCTAGCAATCATCCCGCCCAAGTTTATAACTGGAAATAATCAATAATTAGCGCATAGGCGGAGAATACATCAATCCACCATTACTCCAAAGCTCGTTAAGAGTTCCCTTCCGCTTGATGCCAAGGGCTCCTTTGCCGCTACCTATATATTTTTCATAGATTTCGCCGTAGTTACCCACCTGTTTGATGATATTGTAGGCCCAATCTTTGGAGAGCCCTATTCCTTCGTTAAGGTTACCCTCAACGCCAAGCATACGGCGAATAGGTACACTTTTTGAGTTGGCACGCATATCATCAACATTAGCACTGGTCACGCCAAGCTCCTCAGCGTTGATCATGGCAAATAATGACCATCTGACAATGTCAGCCCACTGGTTGTCCCCATGTCTCACTGCAGGGCCCAGAGGTTCTTTGGAAATTGTTTCGGGTAAAATGAGATGATTGGCAGGAACCGGGAATGAAACAATATTCGCCGCCATTGACGATTTATCTCCCGTGACCGCATCACATCCCCCCTTAAGGTATGTGTCATCTCGGACATTCCAGTCCTCAAATGTGACAATGTCGATATTGAGATTATTTTCCCGGCTGAAGTCTGTCAGGTTCAGTTCGCTGGTCGTGCCGGACGTCACGCACACTTTCGCACCCTTCAGCTGAAGAGCACTGGTAATGCCGGTCTCCTTGAGAACGGTAAAGCCCTGACCGTCATAGAAATTAACGCCGGTAAAATCCAAACCGAGCTGGGTGTCACGTGACATTGTCCAGGTGGCTGTACGACATAAAAGATCCGATTCTCCATTGGCTAGAGCAGTAAAGCGTGCCTGACTACTGACAGATTGAACTTCCATTTTCCCTTTGTCGCCAAAGATCGCCGCCGCGACCGCCTGACAGACTGCCACATCCAAGCCATACCAGTTGCCGTCGGCATCAAGATTATAGAAGCCACCAGAAGGTGTGCCAACCTGGCAGCGTAAATTGCCACGTTTTTTGACAAGATCCAGTGTTTTACTCGTTGCAGCAGCAGCTGGAGCTGCCATGACCGCAAATGCTACAATTGATGTGACTAATGTTGAGAGTTTCATTGAGTGTTTCCTCCATGCAAAGGGATTTATCAATACGTGACCACTTTATAAATCAATGATCACCCGAAGTCACTTTCACAGGCACATCTACCTTTTGATACAAAAAGAAAACAGCAGCAGCCAGATCACCTCCCTTGTTTGGTCCATCTCCAATTTTTCCCAAAAGAGACTTTTATATGGGGCTGCGGAGGCAGTATCCAATGACCATTTTCAGTATCAACATACAACCAGCAATTAAACGCTAGAGCCTGCCACTCGATCTTAGAAAAGAGCCAAAATTCTTTTAATTGATATGATAGGACAGACCGCTGCGTGCTTGGTTATACTGCAGTTGCCCGATTGATTTCTATCAAATCAGCCAGCAGAGCAAATCCGGTTGCCGCTTTTCCTGCTCCCGGCCCCATAATGGTTATATCATCGACATACTTGGTTCTGAACATCAACGCATTGGTTGGGCCGCTAACACCTGCCAATGGGTGGGATAGCGATATCTTCTCAGGCTTGACACTCCCTTTAACAGAACCATCGCTTTGTAACTTCATCGTTGCGATCAGTTTATATCGTTTGCCCTGCTCTTTGGCTTTGGCAATATCTGCGCTGGTTATTTTTGTAATTCCTTCGCGTTCTACTTGATCCTTGGTTAAGTGATAGTTTAGAACAACATTTGACAAAATAACCACTTTGGCAAGAGCATCCCAACCTTCGACGTCCCCGGTTGGATCGGCCTCAGCATAGCCGAGTTCTTGTGCTTTTTGCAGAGCTGCTGCGTATTCCATCCCGTTTTCCATCTCAGTCAGGATGTAATTTGTGGTTCCATTCAATATCCCTTGAATCTCGGTAATTCCCGCGCCCGCTAGGTTATTGAGGCAGAGATTGATGGCTGGTGTTCCTGCCATTACCGTCCCTTCAAATTTTAACATAACGTTGTTTTGCTTTGCCAGTTCACCCAGTTCTTTAGCCGCTAGAGCAACTGGGCCTTTGTTGGTCATGGTCACATGTTTGCCTGCAGCTAATGCGGTTTTGACATGCGTGATGGCGGGTTCACCGGTTTGGACGTCGGTCCAGCTTACTTCGACAATGGTATTCGCATTACTTTTTGTAATTGTCGTGAGGCTATCCCAGCCAGTGGTTTCTGCCCCTTCATAATCGGACAGGCTTTGATTGTTCTTCACCATCTCTAACAATTTGCCCATATCCAACCCATCGGGGTGGTACGCTGAGCCTTTTAATTTGTCTGAAACAGCGGCCACTTGGCACTCAAATCCGTATTGCTGCTTAAGCTTCTGTTGCTCTTCAAGCAGAATCTCTACCAGACCTTGCCCGACAACACCGAAACCGATCAATGCGAGTTTTAATTTCATAAGTTTCCCTTTTGATGTGTCCTAATTATTGTTCTGTGCAATGAAAACAACCAATACTCTCTATATCAGTTATGAAACTTAGTTGGCAGCGGTGCTTATCGTTTGACAGCTTCCGGCTCACCTTTTTGATTCCAGTTTCGTAATTTGTAGTATTCCTGGATGAGAGATTTAAAAAAAGCGCGATCCAGCTTTTTCCCTCGCATAAAACCGGCCAGTGATTCTTCATCGAAAAAACGGTTTGGCAAGGTATCATCGGTATGCGTACGCCCATTGCGCAAGTTGTATGTTCGAGCCAGATTCGTAATTTTGGCTCCGATGGCACGCAATGAGTCTTCTGTATGTTGATAACCGGTGGCTGCATTTAAAAGTTCGGCCAGGCGCTTTACCCCTTCAGGCACAAAATCACAAATGACCAGACTGTTGCGTACATTCACATCGTCAATACCCTTTGCAACAGTTGCAGGAATTTGATCGATGGTGAAACCCTCCTCCATATCGGTATCAAGGCACCAAAGCCGGGTGTGGCTGGCAAAATCCGCGACTGAAAGCATCAGGGACATAATCAGCGACCCTTTAGGGTTAACACCGGAGTGCTCCATGCCAAAGGTATTGATGGCAAAGTCGGCACTCCCCTTGCCGATGATTTCAGCCGCACGCTTTGTTCCATCGCCAAAAATGGCGCCAATGCCTTTTTTTTGAGCCATTAATTGGATTAATTTGTACTGTGCTTCAGCGTTGCCCCAACTTAGATCCAGCCCATCCCAGTTGTCCAGCAGCTTTTTCTCATAACATTCCATGGCAAATGAAATCGTAACTCCGACACTAATCGTGTCCATTCCCAAGTCATTGCACAGCTCATTGGCCATCGCCACCTTCTTGATATCGTTGACCATGCAGCCAGATCCCAAGTAAGCAGTCGTTTCATATTCAGGCCCCTCAATCTGGTGCCCGTCAAATGTTGCTATCTTCGAACAACGAATAGCGCAATTAAAACAGGAGGTGTCTTTCCAGTTCAGCTCTTCTTTGGCGGTCTCTGAAGATATCTTCTCAAAATCATCAAAGCCACACTCCTTAAAATTACGCGCCGGAAGTACCCCGAGCTCTTGACCCCTTCTCACCCAAAGCATAGTCCCCTTTTGCCGTCGATACTTGACACTGGAATTACTTAAAATATCTTTTGTGAGTTTTTTGTTCAGCTCTCTGAACTTTTCTGCATCGTGGTAATGAACCTTCAACTCACCATCGACAACGATGGCTTTTAACATTTTTGAGCCCATTACTGCCCCGGCGCCACCCCTTCCAAACTGTCTGTGCTTGTCCACGCCAATACCGGCCAATTTTGAAAGGTTCTCACCTGCGATGCCAATGCAGGCAACTCTGGGATCATGGCCGGGATGCTTATCGATGAGCCAGTCATTGACGTAAAAGATCCCTTTTCCCTTTATCTGCTCAGCGGATTTAAACTCTATTCCTTCCTTGGTTACATACAGGTAGTTCCACGATTTTGCTTTCCCAACAATAACCATGTAATCAAATCCTGCGGCCTTCAATTGCGGGCCGAAGTGACCTCCACAATGGGTATCCAGGATTGAATTTGTCAGGGGAGATTTAGTAACGAGAGTGGTGCGGGCACTGGTTTGAATTTCGGAACCGGTAAAAGGACCGTTAACAAATATCAGCGGGTTATCTTCGCCCAGTGCTTCAGGGGCAGGAGCAATCTTGTCAAGAATCGCAAATCCCAGACCTTTCCCGCCAATATAGTTTTTTACTAACGTCTGGTCTGTGTTGTTTATTTCATACGTTTTGCTGGTTAAATCGATCTTAACCCATCTTCCAGTATAAGACATTTCTTCAGCACCTTTTATTTTTCTAAGTCGTTAACAGGACTGATTATTACTTATCGTGAATCCCCAAAATGTCTGATTGCGACCGGTTTCCCTGCGGTGCTCTTCCTCAGGATGTCAACTTTCCGGCAAAGGCAGCATCGTTGTCGCTTTTATCTCAGAAAGAACCAAACTGGTCGTGATTTGCATCACATGCGGCAATGTCGTCAACCTGGATCGAAGAAACTGTTCCAATTCATGTTGGTTTCTAAAGATCGCTTTGATCAGATAGTCAGATTCACCCGTCAAATAGTGACATTCCAGCACTTCTGGAAAGCGACAGATCTCTTCTTCAAAGCGGGTCAATACTTCTTCAGAGTGAGCCTGCAGTCGGATTTGAAAAAAACAGATAAACTCCAAGCCCAGTTTCTCATGATCCAGAAGGGAAACATGCTGCTTAATCACTCCGAGTTTTTTTAGTCGTTTCAAACGGGCATGAGCCGCCGGCTGAGAAAGATTAATTCGACGTGCCAATTCATTATTGCTGATGCGGCTGTCTTTCTGGATCTCACGTAAAACTGCCAAGTCTATTCCATCCAATTTTATCTTTTCCGGCGATGTCATTCTGACTCCTGATCGTAGTTATTCTTCCACGTTTAGTAAGAAAATAGAATGATGTTTTGTATGATAGCCAATAAAGGAAATAATTAAAACCAAACTCAACAAATTGTTTTTAAAGTTCAAAATACTGATATTAGGGGTCTTGCGGAATGGAAGAATTCAAAGTTTATTAAAAGAGGATTTTGCAATCTATTTGCTTGACATTCAGCAGTTCCCGATGAGCCCAGTCTCATTCGGTTTTTTTTCCTATTTTAATGTTTCGGGGTGAAATAATCAGGTTTCATCCCGAGAAAACTCAGCAGTGTCCGGTTAGAAAGTTGCATAAGCCCCATAATCGAGATCAACAAACCCCGGAGGGGCTAAACTGCCATAAACAGTGGCATAACAAGTAAAAGCTACTGGCGCAGTTCAAAAACGGCAGGTATCAACATGGGACTGGGAAATAAGTATCTGCAACAACAAGGGCTGTTTGCCCTAAGAGAAGGTTGGATTAAGGTGCATGATCCTCTAGTTTGCCTTGCAACCGCACATCCTGCCAAATTTGGTGACACTGTGAAGCAAGCAATAGGTCTGGCTCCAACCCTTCCACCTGCTTTTGTCGGATTGGAAACACGGGAAAAGAGAGTTATAACCATTTCTGCAGACAGAGAACAGATCAAAAACTACATCTCAGCAAATTCTACCTAAAACAGTCATATTTTGGTTGCAATCATACTGATCTCTGTTATGATTCCTAATTAAAATTTCAGCCTTCATTGTGCAGGTTGGAATCTTCTTTGGATGAATATCGACAACAGGAGGACAAAATGGGGGCAATTTCTTCAGACAAAGCAGTAGAACTGGTTCAAAGTTACGGTTTACCAATCGTTTGGGCTATCATCGTTTTTATTGTTGGGCGTATTGTAGCGCGCATAATTACAAATGTCGTCACAAAAATGATGAACAAGAGCAATATTGATGAGACTCTGGTCAAGTTCACCAGAACTCTCATCTACACGGCATTAATGATTTTTGTTATTCTGGCAGCGCTTGGAAAACTGGGCATAGAGACAACCTCCTTTGCAGCAATTCTAGCGGCAGCAGGTTTAGCCATCGGCCTTTCATTGCAGGGAACCTTGGGAAACTTTGCTGCCGGATTTATGCTGATTTTATTCCGTCCTTTCAAGGTTGGTGATTTTGTTGAAGCAGGTGGTGTCTCTGGTGTTATTGAAGAAATTCAGATTTTCAGTACAAAAATGAGATCTGGTGACAACAAGGAAATTACTGTTCCTAATGGTCAGATTATTGGTAGCACGATCACCAACTATTCAGCCAAAGAAACCCGCCGGGTCGATCTGGTCATTGGCGTTGGCTACGATGATGATCTGAAGAAAGTCCGGTCAGTCCTTGAAGATATCCTCACTAAGGATGAGCGAGTCTTAAAAGATCCTGCACCAACGATTGGTGTTTCAGAACTTGCAGACAGCAGTGTCAACTTTGTCGTCCGCCCATGGGTTAAGAGTGGTGACTATTGGCCAGTTTTATTTGAAACCCTGGAAACGGTCAAAATACGCTTTGACGCTGAAGGGATTTCTATTCCCTACCCACAGCAAGACTTACATATTGTTAAGGAAGAATCAGCAGCCTGATCCTTTCATGTTGCTGTATACAAAAAAAGCCTCCGAGAAATTCCGGAGGCTTTTTTGTATTTACGACTCGATGGCCAAGTAAAAATTTCGGCATATAAGGCTTGGTGTTTTTTCTGGGGTAAAGACATACATCGGTATGTCGAGATCCTGAGAAAATACTGTAACGCAGCAGGCCGGATATTTTACGACGCCAAAATTAGCAATCAAAATACAGAGCAAACTCTTCGGGACAAGGGCGCATCCGCACTGGATCAATTTCAGCCTCACGCTTATAACTAACCCACATATCAATAACATCTTCGGTAAAGACGTCGCCTTTGAGCAAGAAGGCAAAATCTTTTTCCAGATGATCCAAGGCGTCTTCAAGGGACGTTGCAACTGTCGGAATATTTTTTAGTTCCTCTGGCGATAAGCCATAGATATCCTTATCAAGAGGTTGACCCGGATCAATCTTGTTCTCAATACCATCCAACCCTGCCATCATTTGAGCAGCAAAGGCCATGTAGCCATTGGCGGAAGCATCAGGGGTACGATATTCAATCCGCCTGCCATTGTCGCTGCTGGCAACTGGAATCCGCAGCGATGCAGAACGATTGCGGTTGGAATATGCCAGATTAATCGGCGCTTCAAAACCTGGAACCAAACGCTTATAGGAGTT
Source organism: Desulfuromusa sp. (assembly GCA_021647765.1). Taxonomy (GTDB): domain Bacteria; phylum Desulfobacterota; class Desulfuromonadia; order Desulfuromonadales; family Geopsychrobacteraceae; genus Desulfuromusa. Next base: position 21,981 of record JAKIUD010000006.1, read on the forward strand.
GGTTGTCGGGTTAGTAAAAGCGCATAGCGCTTTAGCGTGCTTGATGATACCACCAATGTAGTACATTGCAGTTTTAGACAATCCACCATAACCGTCACCAGCGAACAAATTTTTGCCATTTTTCCAAAGTGACTGATGACAATGCATCCCAGAACCATTGTCGTTAAATATTGGTTTAGGCATAAAAGTAACTGTTTTCCCGTTGCGGCGAGCGACATTCTTAACGATATACTTGAACCATTTCAGGGTGTCTCCCATCATCAGCAGGGAATTAAACCTGATGCCAATTTCATTTTGACCACCAGTAGAAACTTCGTGATGGACGACCTCAACGACAATATCGACACTTTTTAACACCTGTACGATTTCGTTACGAAGATCGACATGTGAGTCCGTGGGGGCACAAGGGAAGTAACCCTCTTTGTGGCGTGGTTTGTAGCCAAGGTTCGGGAATTCCTCACGCCCGGTATTCCAGGCACCCTCAATTGAATCAACCGAATAAAATGATTCATTGGCACTGGAAGCATAACGGACATCATCAAAAACAAAGAATTCCGCTTCGGGACCAAAGTAAGCAGTATCAGCAATCCCGGTAGACTTCAGATAGGCTTCTGCTTTTTTAGCAATAAAACGGGGATCACGACTGTAACCTTCACGGGTAATCGGATCCATAATGTCGCAGATAAGGCTTAAAGTTGTAACCTGAATAAATGGATCAATTTTAGCGGTTGCTGGGTCAGGAACCAAGAGCATGTCAGAATTGTGAATTGGTTGCCAGCCGCGGATTGAAGAACCGTCAAAACCTATTCCATCCTCAAAGGTATCTTCACTAAACTGATCAATTGGGGCACTAAAATGCTGCCAGATACCGATAAAATCCAAAAATTTGAAATCAACCATCTGACAACCATTCTCTTCTGCAAACTTGATTACATCACTTGGGGTCATCTTTGCTTTCTCCTTTAACAGTTTAAAATTATCATTAGAAAATCAATTAAAACAGCGGAAATGAGCTTCTTTAAATAGCGTCTTCACCACGTTCTCCAGTACGAATCCGCACAACTTCATCAATTGGAGTCACAAATATTTTACCATCACCAATACGACCGGTCTTTGCTGCTTCGGCAATTGTATCAACAACTTTAGAGACTATCTCGTCAGAAACAATAATCTCCATCTTAATTTTTGGAATAAAATCCACAACATATTCAGCACCACGATAGAGTTCAGTATGCCCTTTTTGGCGACCAAATCCTTTAACTTCGCTGACAGTAATCCCCTGGATACCAATTTCATTCAACGCCTCTTTCACCTCATCGAGTTTAAATGGCTTGATGATCGCTTCAATTTTCCGCATTGACAAATTCCTCCTCTTTCAACTTTAAGATTAAATCTCTTTTGCGTTATTCAACAGGATGTTAGCAAAGAGTAAGCCAGAACTAAACAACTATGCACAGAAAGTACATAGTTTTGACTAGGAGCCGACCCGAGAATACAAAAGCCTACTGCGCAACCATCTAATCGGTTCATATTTCCGTGCGTTTTCGACAAATAGCGGTGCTATTCGCTCTCAAACTTACGAAAATCTGTCCTCGGCCAGCCAATTTCTCGCTACGCCACGTATTCTCGGACAGACCTCCAGCATGATACAACAATAAAAAGTCTCACATGGTTAATAGTAACAGTAAATCGCTATCTCTACATACTTTTTATAAATCGGGTCAGACTGGGTGCACAAAAGAAGGTCAAACTGATTTAAAATTGCACAAAAAAGCGGCCTTAATATTTTTGAAAACGATATTGAAGCAGACTGACACTCTCACAGTGGTGGGTCTGTGGAAACATATCAAAAGGCTGACTGGAGAGCAAATCGTAGCCACCTGTGATCAATATATTTAAATCACGAGCCAGAGTTTGTGGATCACAAGAAACATAGAGAACCGTATTAACAGGTTTTTCCAGCAACTCATGCATTGTAACCACAGCACCACTGCGTGGAGGATCAAGGATCAGCAAGTCGATAGGTTGTTGTTGCAGAAAAAAGCTCAAAGCCACTTCTGCAGATTTTTTATAAAAATCAACATTTTCAATTTTATTCCGATGTTTATTCTTATGCGCCATTTTAATCGAAATAGCAGATTCTTCAATACCGATCACGTATTTTGCTTGCCGAGCCAAAGGAAAAGAAAAATTTCCCATTCCACAGTAGAGATCGAGTACCTGCTCATGACCAGTCAGTTCTGCCAGATTCAGGATTGTTTTGACCAGAGAGCGGTTTTGTTCTAGATTGATCTGGGCGAAACCACCAGCTGCATACTCCAATTCAATTGATGGATAATCAACTTTTATAGATAAAGCACCATCCCCTTGAACGTTCACTAATTTGTTTTTTGACCCGGTCTTAATAAACAAATCTGCCGTTATCTTTATGCCACTAATCAGATCAGCAAAATCGGTCAAATCACGACCAGAGTAATGGATAATTGCCATGCATTTGCCATTGTCATCAACAGCAAGATCGATCTGATAAATCTGACTGGCGTAAACCGTAGAATTAATAATGTTGCGCAGTTGTGTCAGAAGCTTGTTTAATTCAGGAGCAATGATTGGGCAGTGTTTTATGGAGACAACAAAGTGGCTTTTGGGTCGATAAAAACCGGTAACAAACCCGGCAGCAGAATTGTAACATTTAACCTGCACCCGACTGCGATAATTCCACTCATCCTCGGCAGGAACAATCGCTGATATTTTATCCGGATCGATACCACACTGTCGACTCAGAGATTCACGAAAAAGGGACTCTTTGCACCACAACTGTTCCGGGTAAGAAAGGTGTTGCCATTGGCAACCACCACAATCTCCAGCAACCGGGCATGGCGGCTGCCGCCGCACTGGAGACGGTTGGATAATTTCACTGATTTCAGCTTCCAGAAAATTCTTTTTGACCTTATTTATCCGGCAGGCAACAACATCACCAACTGCCGTATGCGCAATAAAGACAACCCGTCCCTGGTGACGTGCCAAGCCTGCCCCACCGTTTACCATGGTTTCCACAGTCAGCGGTGAGATAATTTCACCAACTTTGTATCGTTCCTTCACAGACAAGATTACCCTTTGGCCTGAGCGGGCAAAAAATGATCTTCCGTAAAATTCAGAGTGGCAAAATAATCATCGAGGGTCTCTTCCCGGCGGATCAACTCCACCGACCCGTCGGCTCGCAGCAACAACTCTTTGGGACGTAATTTAGCGTTATACTGGAATCCCATGGCATGACCGTGAGCGCCAGTATCGTGAATCACCAGAATATCGCCTTCATCAATCTTTGGCAGTTCACGCTGAACCGCAAACTTATCATTATTTTCACAGAGCGAGCCGGAGACATCATAAATATGATCTTTAGCAACATTCTCTTTACCGACCACATCTATATGGTGGTAAGCACCATAAAGGGCAGGTCTCATCAATGCCGACATGCAAGCATCGACACCAATATAGTTACGGTAAATATCTTTATGATTGATTGCAGACGTGACCAGGACTCCGTGTGGCCCAGTCATAAAGCGACCACTTTCCATATACATGCGGGGGACATAACCATGCTTTTTCTGGAAGGCGCTAAATAATGATTCAATCTCAGCCGCCAGCGAATCAATATCCAGAGGGTCTTGATCCGGCTGATAGGGAATTCCTAAACCACCACCAATATTGACGAATTCGAACTTAATTCCCAATTCAGATTTAACCAGTTCGGTCATTTCCAACAACATTCTGGCAGTTTCAACCATATAACTATAATCGAGTTCATTTGAGGCCACCATGGTATGCAGACCAAACCGTTTTGCACCACGTTGTTGAGCTAAACGATAAGCAGCAACAACCTGTTCATGACTGAGACCATATTTCGCCTCTACCGGATTACCAATAATGACATTACCGGTACGTCGCGGCCCCGGATTATAGCGAAAGCAAATCAGTTCAGGGAACACCGGAACTTTTTCAATCAATGAGATGTCGTCAAGATTAAGGACACAGCCCCCCTCTTCTGCTGCAATTTGGAATTCAGTCTGGTCGGTATTATTTGAAGTAAACATAATCTGTTCACCTCTCGCACCAACCTGGCGACTCAATCTAAGCTCACCGATTGAGCTGCAATCAAACCCAAATCCCATATCTAACATCAATTTGAGAATGGCCGGATTAGGGAGTGCCTTAACAGCGTAGTACTCGCGAAAACCTGCAACTCCAGAAAAAAGTTGCTTAAGGGCTTCTCCCGTTTCACGGATACCCACCTCATCATAAATATGAAAAGGGGTTCCATAATGTTCAACTAACTGTTCTGTAATGGGGAAAAGACGATCTTTAAAACTCTGTGACATCGGCATATAGTTGCTCCTAAATTATGAGGATAAGCGGTTTAAATCTATTTTTCTGGTTTCTTTAATTGTATTCAGGACAATACTGGTTTGGGTCTGTTGCACCCCGTCCAGAGAACATATCTCCTCGGCAAGGACTCGACCTAACTCAGCATTATCAGCAACCCGCAACTTCAGCAAATAACCATCTTCTCCCGCAACTTGATGGATGTCCTGCACTCCAGTTACTCTTGATAAATCCTTGGCCAGATTAACTCGACAGGAAGACTGTAGCGTTACGTGCACAAAGGCCATTAACCCCTGACTAAAAGGTTGCGGGTTCAAACGAACTTCATACCCTTCAATAATGCCACGATCTTCAAGTTTACGAATTCGTTCCAAAACCGCAGAAGGAGCCATGCCAACTTGCCGAGCAACTTCAGCATTGGGAATTCGTGCCTTCTCCTGAAGTATCTGCAGTATTTTATAGTCTACATTGTCGATCATTCTCTTTATATCCATAGCAGGAGAATATCATTCATATTGAGGCGAATGTCAACCTATAGTGTCTTGTTTTAAATTTTAGTGCGGTTAGTGTTAATAAAATGAATAGAGAAATGGATGGCGGCAAACAATTTAGAGAGGAAATTGAACTGTCAGAGGCAATTATGCAACACCTAGAACTTTAGAAATCAGATAACCAGAGTAACCTAGATAAATAGTCAACAGCAGCAAACCGTCCACACGAGAAAGTTGTTTTTGTCCACCATCGCCAACTCGCGCCAGAAACAGAGCCAGGGTCAACAACCCCATAAGAAGAGAATCACGATAAAGGACCTCAGGACTGATCTCCAATGGGTGAATGACTCCTGCAATTCCTACGACAGCTAAGGTATTGAAAAAATTGGAACCAATGACATTGCCTATTGCCAAATCATGTTCACCCTTACGAATTGCCGCTAAGGTAGAAGCTAATTCCGGTAAAGATGTTCCGATTGCAACAACAGTCAGGCCAATAATAAGATCACTGGCACCAAAAGCGCGAGCAATCTCGACGGCGCCCCAGACCAACAGCCGTGAACTGATAACCAGGACAACGATTCCAACCACCAACCAGATGATTGCTGATTTCAGTGGCATGGGATCCTTCTCCAATTTAACATCCAGATCGGATTTCAAACTATCCTGACGTTGACGTAGCCCCAGCCAGATCCACCACCCCATAACGCTGGCAAATACCAGCAACAGAATCGTGGCATCAACCCGGCTAAGATAGAGATCAAACAGCAGACCAGCCCCCAGCAGTGTCACCATCAACAAAACTGGCAATTCTTTACGTAATGTCCCGGACTTAATCGTTATTGGGTGGATCAATGCCGTTAGCCCGAGGATCAGAGCGATATTAGCAATGTTGGAACCGTATGCGTTTCCAAGCGCCAATCCAGGATTACCTTGGATTGCCGAAATAGCAGAAACAACCATTTCAGGCGCAGAAGTTCCAAACCCGATAATCACCATCCCTATCAATAAGGAAGGCATACCGGCATGATAGGCTGTTGCTGCTGCACCCTCGATAAACCGATTGGCACTCCAGACCAGCAGGATCAAACCAATAAGCAGAGAAATAGTAGGTAATGTCAGTGACATAAATGACCTGTGATGATTGAGTGAATCAAAAGAGTTGAATGACGCTGGTTTAAAGGGAACTGGCAGCAAAGCCGGAACTGTCCCCGCGTGAGGGCTGTCCCGCACTTTTGCGGTGCGAACCTTATCGCTATTCGGGACAGAATTGAATTCTGTCCCCAAGAAATAGGCCGCCCTGCTTAGTTTGTAACTTGCAACAATAGATCATGACTCCCGAACCGGGTGTCAGCGTCGAGGAGCTCAACCAAAAACCGGACTGCAGGCCTTTTTTGCCGCCAGTTCTTTTTTTCGCCGTTTTTCCAGATATAATTGATCCTGTTCAAGATGACATTTTTTATATTTGAGACCGCTATCACACCAGCAAAGATCGTTCCGTAGTGGCAATATTTCCGGTGGTGCTGGCTCAAGACCTTCTTTTTCTTCATTCTTAAAAAAACGACTGAACAAACCCATACAAAAACTCCCCTATAATAAATCGATAGACCAGAGGAAATATATAGAAAAACCCTCAGTTAAACAAGAGATCTTTACAACGCACTGTCGCACACTTCACTTTCCATCCATGGGCAAAAATAATAAGTATCAGGCCGGACGGTCATAATCCTTTTTTCTCAAACCAGATAAAGCAAGCAACTCCAATCAGGGTGAAAACCACTGCTATCGGCCAAGGCGACAGCCCTAAAACTTGTGGCAAAGTGATCTTTCCATAAGCACCCCAAGTCAGAACAGTTTTCTGCAAAAATGGAAATGCTTCAGCATATAATCCTGCTCCAACCAGCATTCCAAGGATTGCCCAAAAAGCATGCACCCGCCCCTCGGCAAGAGCCCCGACTGAAGTTCCTGGGCAATATCCAGCAATTGCCCAACCGAAACCAAATAATAGGCCGCCAATAATAATGGCGCCAAGGTGAGTTGCTTTAACGCTCAGGGCAATCCAACCAAGAGAATAACAAGCATATATTCCAACCATTCCTACAATTACCGCGGTCAGCATAAACTTGATAATGGTCATGTCTTTCAGCAACATAAAACCGACCTGTTTTTCAAAACGGAGAACTTCACCCTTCTGCAGCAAAAAACCAAACAGAATGCCGGTAATCAATCCAATTACTTGTTCCATGATTGTCCTCCAGATCCGTACAGAAACCGAGCTGTCACAATGCCACCAACAAGAAAAAATACCAGCGCCAACAGACCACTGACAGATAGCTGCATATTTCCCGACAAGCCGTGACCACTTGGGCAACCACCAGCCAGCCTTGCTCCAAACAACAAAATTACTCCACCGATAAAAGCACCAATAGCTCTGACCACAGAACTAGATCCAAAGCGTTGTTCCCAAATTGGGGGAACCTTCTCAATTTTATGTGTTTTCCCCAGCCGCGCTGAGATTAAAGCGCCGACAAAGATACCGACCACAAAAAGCATCTGCCAGTCAACTTTGACTTTCTTCTTGGCAAAATAGGTATTTTCAGCAACATAGTCTGCAGCAATAACCTTTTCAGCATATCCTGCTACCCGAACAAAGGTGGTTGAAGCACCCAGGTATTTTGGTTTGTCAATAACAACCGTTGTAACCACGACAGACAGGACAGCTAAAATTCCAACCATAGCCCCGGCAACATACGGGCTCCAGCGTGAGGCGAACAAAGAGAGATTCATGCACGTATCCTTTCAGTTATTTGTAATAAATATTAATTCATTCTTCTATATATACAATTTTTCATACTAACATAACTAAAAAAGTCATTAAATGCAATAAAAACTCTTCTTATCTGCAATAGCTTGAGGCTCTTGCAAAACCCTATAAAGTTCAGTGACCGTCATTCCCGCGCAGGCGGGAATCCAGAGGTTTCCTGGGTTCATCAAAAAAACTGGTTCCCCGTTTCCACGAGGCTGACGACTTTTGCAAGAGGCTCGCTTAATAAGATTTACGATAAATGGTATGGTGACATTTTGGGCAAGGAGGAATTTTTGCAGTTTTCTTCATCTGGATTTCTTCACCACATTCTTTGCAGGTTAATGTTCCCGGGCTGGTTATCTCCCCGGTTTTATACTCCAGTTGCTGCTCCGTTTTTTTTGCCCAATCGGTTAAAGTTTCAGCAGCGTTCGATAAAATCCGAGAAAAAATACTTTGCGCCCCTGCAGCGACTCGCTTGGGATCGACAGCCTGTTTGACACTGTCCTTCCCTTTGCCTGCACTGGCAAAAGTATGTTGGATATCGCGCTTCACAAAAGCTGATACTTTTTCAGCTTGTTCTCTGGTGAAATTTCCTGCAGAGGAGAGTTCATCTCCTGCCTTTTTTAATGCTTCATCCAGGTTTTTGCGGCTGCTTACCAGTAGTTCCTCTGTGCGTGAAATGATTTTTTCATATAGACTCACATCTTCCTGTTCATTTTTTTTCTGATGACTCTCGGTCATGGCTCTACTCCTTATTGTTTTGGACGAAGAAGACTAGCTGAGTATAAGGATACCAGATTATTATGGGGGATGGATGGGGAAAATGAAAATTAAAGAACCTACGATTTTTTATCTTCATCGGGCAAACACCCGAGGATGAAACCAACCAGTGCACCAAAAAGAGCCCCCGACCAGGGACTTGCAGTTGCACCTCAGGTACTCCCCACACATTGCCCCAGATATTCCAAATTCCAGCGATAACGCCCCCCTCATCCGCCCTGACGGGCACCTTCTCCCTCTGAGAGAAGGAAACAGAAATAGCAACTGAAGATCCTGAACTAAAGTCCATAGTTTTTACTAGCGTGATGGAAGAATAAAATCAAGCCACCAAGTCGGAGCAACAGATTCAACGTATTATAAGTGATGACATTTAAGTAATTTTCTCTTGCAAAGAATTGAATAAGAGAGAAAATAACGGTATAATATACATAACGATAACGGGAAAGGAGGAATGCCTATCGAAAAAGACATAGCGCAGTTGAGTTGGTTTTCCATTAATCCAGCGCCACAAGGTTCTGGATAATCCCGTGAACAGGGATATTCATAACAATAGACAGAAGGCTCGCGCAACAGTGGCGAGCCTTTCACTGTATATTGAACAATTAACCACCAGTGAACAGACCGAAAGCTATATTGAGAAAACCCATAATAACCACAAACAAAACAGCAATCAGCAATCCCCTCGCCACCAGTTTTGCGATAAACTCTTTGGTCGTCGCTGGCTTATTTTTATCTAAAATAAAAGACCAGATTAAAGCCAAAACAACAGCGATTGAAGTACCGATGATATAGGTTGAATAGAGGTTGATCAATATTGTGCTTCCTTCCCTGTCATGACTGAAGGTTTAAAACCATCTTCTCTGCCAAGCCTCTTAGAGCCATCGAGGGCTGTCCCGAAGTTTACAAGCCACGAAGAACTGCGGTGGTTCGCACCGCAAAAGCCCGGGACTGTCTCCTCAGTAAATAGGCATTTAGAGATAATTTTTAACACAGCAATCGCAACGTAGATAGTTTTTCAACAGCCAGTTAGGCTTTCCACAACCCATGCAGATTACAATAAGCACGCGCAGTTATTACCTCGGCCGCTACTGAAAATTTTGCATCTGGCGTGTCTCCCGGTTTGAGAAATTTTCTATAGCTAACGCCATCGGCAATCACTTCAATCCACTCGATGTAGTGCTCCTCCTGCATGGGATGAGCGACACTGCCAACTGAAACCTCCATGTCGTCACCGATACCGATAACCATAGGAACATGCTTCTCATGTGCACCATCGGTACTATTTTCAACCAAGAGATTCATAGGGGCGTCACAGCAGGTGAGAACACCTTGACCTTCAGTCAAGACAGTGACGATATTGCCGCATATTGCACATTTATACACACCGTTTCTTGTTGTCATAGCACCTCCTTATGGTTTGGTTTTTTGTTATAAATATAATAACAGTCAGGGTAACATTTTCAAGAAACAGGACTGATTTATTTGCTAAGCAGTCATCCCTGAAAAATCATAACCATAGGTCATTACTGCCTTATATTGTGTTTTAAGATTGTTCAAATCACCAATAACAAAGGCATCCAGGATGGTCATTCGACTCAAGCAGGCTGTCTGGAAATAAAAATAGCGTTCCCAAAACTCCACATTGCAGCTAGATGGTCTCTTTCTGTCCACCGAAATACTTCATAAACTGAACTCTTTCATAGACGGCCGGATCAGCGCTTTTGTCCTGACTCATTTTGCCACGGAAGTTCTCAAGTGTTTCGTAACCGTGTCGGGTCATCCAGGTTTCAAGATCTTCTAGCATTGTGTGGATATAATTCGGGCTGTGCTGATATAACGCAGAGACAACTTGTACCGCCTGGGCGCCTGCCAGTAATTGCTTGATAACTGCCTCGCCGTCGTGAACACCCGTAGACGCAGCCAACTGACAGGAAACCCTCTGCGACATCATAGCAATCCAACGCAGTGCTGTGACCATTTCAGTTGGAGAACTGATCACGCTGTTCTGCACCACTTTAAGTTTCTCAATGTCGAAATCGGGGCTGTAAAAACGGTTGAAAAGCACCAGGCCTGAAATTCCTGTGTTCGACAGCTTCTGAATCATCGAGCCGAGGTGGGTGAAGTAATGGCTGATTTTCAATGATACCGGAATGGAAACACTATCGAGAACCTTTTCGATAACCTTGAAATAGACCTGCTCCATTTCATCAGCGCTGCGGTTCTGCTCCGTTGGCAGGAAAAACATGTTTAGTTCAAGGGCATCCGCACCGGCGGTCTCCAACCGCGTGGCGTAAGTCGTCCACTCATACGAGAAGGCGCAGTTGATACTAGCGATGATCGGAATGGATACGCTCTCTTTCGCTTCTCGGATCAAGGTTGTATACTTCTCAAGTTGATCGTACCGAATCACCAGATCCTGATAATCGAAGCGTTCCATATAACGGCTTGTTTCGGGGACATCCTTCATCAGATCATCCATCTCGTGGATGATTTCCTCCTCGAAGATTGATTTGAGAACGACAGCTCCCGCTCCTCCCCCTTCGAGCTTTCTGACCCCAGCCACTGAATTGGATAATGCTGAACTTCCCGCGATAATCGGGTTCTTCAACTTCAACCCCATAAAAGTTGTCGACAAATCTGTCATTGCAATAACCTTTCTTAAATCTCAACTCACTTTACAAGCCGAAACTAAATATTAATTCCATCATTGTAACATCTCTCCTGAATCAACTCATAAGTGCACTTACAATGCCTTGGTTGGAGACTCGTTAATGCTCCACGATCCCTTCTATTTCCCGAACTTTACCCTTTTGTGCAAGAAACACGATGAGAATAATGATTCCGATCACAGGAACAATCGCAATCAATTGCCACCAACCGCTACGATTTGTATCATGCAGACGTCGTGTCGCAGCGGCAATTGATGGTAGTAGCGTGCCAAGAGAAAAGAGTCCGCTGAGGACAGAGCTAACCATCGATGTTGCCATGCTTGAAAACTAGGGAAAACTGGGGGACACTCACGAATGGCGCTAGTTTAAGCAATTCTGCAGTAATCTCGGGACTGTCCCCAGGGTCATCGGGGGCTGTCCCGTTTTTGCTGTTATACAAACAAAAAAACGCTGTCTTCCATAAATCTATTCGGAAGTGACGGCGTTGGATTTATCGGTTTTTTTTCTGTTATTCAGCATGCCCCCCCCACCCAGCGGAAAATCAATACATTAGTAATAGCGATGGTATCGGTCTTTGTCAAATTTTTCTGTTATTTTTCAGTCATGTCCGGTTAAAGACTTGCACAACTGAAACAAGTTGTATGTGTATTCAGGATTAGTACAGAGAGTAGGGTCTTCGAAAATAGTGTGCCAAGCTGCAGATGTCAAGAAAGAGAATTACACCCGCTCACCAAGCAATCCGTCCTGACACTGGTCAACAATCTTCACCCGCAGCAACTCTCCCGGCTCGGTAGTGGCGACTGGCACCTGAACTGAAAGATAATTAGCCGACAAGCCCTTGCGAAAGCCGTTAGTTGCGCCGCCTTCTATCACCAGTTCCAACTCTGAACCGACAAATCGATGGGCAAACGTTTGATACTTTTTCTCCCCGATCTGCCGTAACAAAGCAGCCCGCTCCTTGATAACAGTTCCAGAGATTTGATTCGGCATGGTAGCTGCCGGGGTTCCTGTCCGTTTACTGAATGGAAAAACGTGGAGGTGACTGAACGGCAGCGATTCAAGCAGTTGACAGGTTTGCTCAAATTGTTGCTCTGTTTCACCGGGAAATCCAGTGATGACATCCAGACCAATGGCCGCATCAGCCTGTAAATGGTGTATATCGTTAACCAGTTTGTGAAAGAAATCGATTGAATAGTGTCGATTCATCCGCTGTAGAACTTCATCATCCCCTGCTTGTAATGGGACATGAAAATGGGGACAAATCCAATCAGAATCAATAATGTATTTATAAAGTGACGCCGGAAGTTCAGTTGGTTCAATCGAACCAAGTCTTCGCCGCCCTGAAAAGTTTGACTCTTCAATCTTCTTCAGGAGGTAAAGCAGATCAATGGGAGGTTGGAGATCATGACCATAATTGCCGATATTAATACCCGTCAGAACAATTTCCGGATAACCATTGGCCGAGAGTTTTTCGACTTGGCGAACAACCTCTGCCACCTGAACCGAACGACTGCGTCCACGCGCATAAGGGATAATACAGTAGGAGCAGAAAGCGTCACAACCATTCTGAATCTGGACAAAAGCCCGGCTGCGCTGTTCAAAACCGGTTAACGTCAGGGGGTCTATGGTTTTACTATCACGAATATCACCAACCTGAATCATATCTGCCTGATCAAGGGTGGTTAAACTTTCGAGAAGATGTGCCTTTTCCTGATTGCCAATCACCAAAGAGACCCCCGGAAGCTGGCTTAAACCCTGCGGATCGATCTGCGCGTAACATCCCGTCACAACAACCCGCGCTTGAGGATTAAAACGCCGGGCTCGACGGATCAGATTGCGGGATTGGGAATCGGTCGCCGCTGTGACAGTACAGGTATTGACAACCACCAGATCGGCTCCGCTTTCAAAAGCAACCTGCCGATAACCAGCCTGCTGCAGTTGTTCGCTCATCGCCACAGATTCAAACTGATTGGTTTTACACCCTAGGGTGACAATGGAAACCGTTGTGCTCATTGAATCCAGCCGCCACCAATGAGCAGATTATCCTGATAAAAAACTGCGGCCTGACCCGGAGTAATCCCCTGCTGTGGAGATGCAAATATCACCTTGAATTGACCATCAGAGAGAGGCTCAACAGTTGCTGGCTCTTCAGTGTGACGATAGCGGATACGACAGGTTGTGGAAAATAATTCAGTTGGTACAGAGATATTCCAGCAGCAGTCTTTCACCACCATTTCACTCTGATTGAGGTACTGCTTTTCACCAACAATAACTTTCTTTTTCTTGGCATCAATACCAATGACAAAGAGTGGTTCCGTCCAACCAATACCCAGTCCTTTACGCTGACCAATTGTATAACGATAAATTCCCCGATGCTGTCCGAGAACTTTTCCAGAAACGTGAACAATCTCACCACTCAATTTCCCTGAACCGCGCTCCCGTTCGAGGAAACTGACATAATCACCATCCAGGATAAAGCAGATATCCTGACTCTCATCCTTTTTAGCAAACTGTAGCTGCAACCGCTTAGCGTGCCCACGCACTTGTTGCTTGTTCAGATCTCCAAGGGGAAACAGACAACGTGACAGCTGTTGCTGGTTTAAAGAAAAGAGGAAATAACTCTGATCTTTGTTTTGATCAATCCCTTTGCGGATAAATAACCGACCATCTTCCTCTGCGAGAGCCACATAATGCCCGGTTGCGAGGTAATCGGCACCTAACTCCAATGCCTTGTCCAAGAGCAAACCAAACTTAATTTTTTTATTGCACACCGCACAGGGATTGGGAGTGCGACCTGAAAAATACTCAGTACAAAAGCGGGTTATGATTTGCTGGCGAAAATCAGTTTCAAAGTTGACTGAAAAAAAAGGGATCTGTAATTGTTCCGCAACTTTTCTAGCGTTAGTCACTGCATCGTTAGAGTGACAATCCTCACCCTTTTTTTCCTTAGCGCAGGCATCCCAATGGTGCATCGTTAAACCGATGACTTCATAGCCCTGCTCTTTTAACAGTGCAGCAGTAACCGACGAATCAACACCACCACTCATAGCCACAACAACCTTTTTTTTCACCTGATCCTCTTCTGCGTAACTTCAACATAACGACCTGAAATCACACGATGTCAAAAGCTGTGCTCAATTTAAACCTCCCCCGACCCTCCCCCAAAAATCGGGAGGAGGGGATTTTAACTCCTTCCCCGCTTGATGGGGAAGGTTGGGATGGGGTGATCGCGAAGCGATATGTTTTACCTATTGTTACCCTACGAAAACTCGCCAAAGGGGCGTGGGTCGCTAATGGAAAGAAAGGGTTCCACCAATTGCAGAACCCTTTTAAAAGTTAAACTATTTTCTAAAGGTTACTATCAACTGTTTTGTTCTTTATAGTTTTTTATTGCTTCATGCAGGGCATCTGCCGCCAGATTAGAACAGTGCATTTTTGCGGGAGGCAAACCATCCAGAGCTTCTGCAACTGTCTGGTTGGTCAATATCAACGCCTCGTCAATAGTTTTACCAATTGCCATCTCAGTGACCATTGATGATGTCGCAATAGCAGCACCACAACCAAAGGTTTTAAATTTTACATCCTTTATAATATCATTTTCGACCTGGAGTGAAATCCGCATAATATCACCGCAGGAGGCATTGCCAACCTCACCAACACCGTTGGCATTTTCAACCTCGCCAACATTACGCGGGTTGGAAAAATGATCCATAACTTTTTCTGTATACATAATATTTCTCCTTATATTTATTGTTTTAGGACTAGAGCCTCTTGCGAAAGTCGTCATCCTCGTGAAACCGGGGTTCCAGTTTTAGACAAACCCAGCAAAACCGGAACCGTCCCCAGCATCATCGGGGCTGTCCCAGGCTTTTGCGGTGCGAACCACCGTGGTTCTTCGTGGCTCGTAAACTCTTGGGACAGTCCCCGATGGTGCTGGGGACAGTCCCAAGTTTACTGCAACAATTTTTACGCCGCCATTATACACATGCTTTATGCACCATACGACACTCGTCACATGACAAGGGTGTTGGTTCTTCACGATGATATAACGGACTCATTTCCCGCAAACGCTGCACAATCGGGGGCAATTCCTGCAGAATAAAATCGACTTCCTCCTCGGTATTATTTGCACTGAGGCTGAATCGGGTACTGGAATGTGCCAGTACGATATCAACACCCATAGCACCCATAACATGCGATGGTTCCAGCGATCCTGAAGTGCAAGCTGATCCAGAAGATGCCGCAACTCCCTTCATATCGAAAAATAACAATAATGATTCACCTTCAATATAGTTAAAACTGACATTCAAGGTGTTGGGCAAACGTAAATCTGCGTTGGGATGTCCATTCAGCTTAACATCCGGAATTGAGGACAAAATCCCCTTTTCAAGTTTATCCCGGAGATTACGCACATAGGCATAATCCTTTTCCATATGCTGTTGGGCCAACTCACAGGCAAGCCCCAGACCAACAATACCTGGTACATTATGGGTGCCGGCTCGCCGGTTACGTTCCTGGTGTCCCCCATGCATAAAGCGGGAAATCTTAGTACCACGACGCAGGTACATCGCTCCGATACCTTTAGGTGCGCCGATTTTATGACCGGAGATTACTGCCATATCAACATTTGCCTTACGGACGTCAACCGGAATCTTTCCCGCAGCCTGGACAGCATCGGTATGAAAGCGAACTTTGTGTTTTTTGGCAATTTGACCGATTTCCTCAATGGGAAAAATATTACCGGTTTCATTATTTGCCCACATAACAGAAATCAGGATTGTTTGGTCAGTGATAGCCGCTTCCAGTTCAGCAAGATCAAGCATCCCATCATGGTCAACCTTGAGATAAGTTACCTCAAAGCCATCTTTTTCAAGCGCTTCACAGGTTTCCAGAACCGCAGGATGTTCCACCGATGTGGTAATAATATGCTTGCCTTTATCCTTTAGCGCATCAGCAGTCCCCTTGATGGCATAATTATCACCCTCACTGCCACAGGAGAGAAAAATAACTTCAGCAGCTGAACAGTTGAGCAGATCCGCGACCTGTTCGCGAGCCTTATCAATTGCTCCGCCAACCATACGACCGGCCCAATGAACACTGGACGGGTTGCCAAACTGCTCACAAAAATAGGGCAACATCGCCTCCAGAACCTCAGGTTTGACCGCTGTTGTTGCATTGTTGTCCATGTAAATTTTTTCCACAAAATTCCTCCGGGTGAACTGAAATATGATTAACTGTTTACCGTCAGTTTTGCCAGATGCCGACGGCCATCATTGGTTAAATCCTCAAGGGTTACAGACGCGAGAAAATTACGGATCTGATTTCCTAAGCCTTGCCAGATCGATTGAGTTATACATTCTGAGTTACAGCCACAACTACCATCAGTATTCATGCACGATAACGGCATCAGTGCTTCTTCAACCGTATCAATAATCTGGTCAATCCGGATATCCGCAGCGGGTCTCGCCAGGAGATACCCACCTCCAGGACCCCGGACACTATTGACAATGCCACCGCGCCGCAGCTTGACAAACAGTTGCTCAAGGTAATTTAAAGAAATTTTTTCCCGTTCCGAAACTTCTTTTATAGAAACAGGCCTTCCATCACAGATCATATTCAAGCTGACGAGAGCACGAACAGCATATTGCGCTTTCGTTGACATCCGCATTAGACGGCTTCCTCTTTCAGTTGTTCTGCTTGCTCCAATTTTCCATACTGAGCAAGCTGATGTTTTAACTGCTTTTGCTCGCTTTGTAACTCTGCAACTTTATCTTCAAGTCGGTGAATCTGATCAAAAACACAACTGACCGCCTTAGCCACAGGATCAGGCAACTTATCGTGTTCCAGATCGACACCAATCCTTTTCTCACCTGACAAAACCACTCTGCCAGGGATACCAACAACGGTAGCAGTAGCAGGGACTTCTTTGACGACAACAGAGTTGGAACCAATTTTACTATCATCACCAACTTTAAATGGACCAAGTATCTTTGCTCCTGAACCGATAATAACGTTATTTCCCAAGGTCGGATGACGCTTCTCTTTAGCCCAGGACGTACCGCCCAGAGTGACGCCGTGATAGAGAGTACAGTTTTCCCCTATCTCAGCAGTTTCGCCGATCACAACACCCATGCCGTGATCAATAAAAAAGCCGCGTCCGATGGTGGCTCCGGGATGAATTTCAATGCCGGTTAAAAAACGTCCAAAATGTGACACCAGCCGCCCCAGAAACTTCATTTTATTGTTCCACAGCCAGTGGGATATGCGATAGAAAAACATCGCATGAAAACCGGGGTAGCAAAATATAATCTCAAACACGCCTCGAACTGCGGGATCGCGCTCAAAGACAACCTTTAAATCTTCCTTGAGTTGAGAGAACATCTATTCACCTCCAGTAATCGGTATTATCGCACACTCTAATGCACGATGGAAAGAGTCGACTTTCAAACACTTAATGATATTTTTTATCATCTGCCATTTTGATCTTGATCAGAATTATCATACCCGACTATTTCTGTCAATTACTTTCAAGCATTTTAGTCAGGTATTAAATTTCACTTTTTTGCCGTTGATAAAAGTCGACAACTGTAAAAAAATCTCCTATAATGCACGAGTTTTATTACCAAATGCCCTATCATCCTATCCCTATAAGGAGTGAAAAGATGCCAGATTTCAAGTATCAGGAGCCAATGCCACTCGGTCCCGACCCAACCAAGTATCGTAAAATTGCAGGTTCAGAGAAGTTTGTCAGTGTTGTTGATTTTGGCGGTAAAGAGGTTCTCAAAGTTGACCCGCAAGCTCTGACGGTGCTGTCTAATACCGCCCTCCGCGATGTGTCTTTCCTGCTTCGACCTGGACACAACGAACAAGTTGCAAAGATCCTCACTGATCCTGAAGCGTCTGAGAATGATAAGGTTGTAGCAATGGCGTTCCTGCGCAATGCAGAAATTTCAGCCAATTTTGAACTTCCATTCTGTCAGGATACTGGAACTGCAACAATCGTCGCAAAGAAGGGTCAACAAGTCTGGACCGGTGGCAACGATGCTGAACGGATTTCAGAAGGGGTATTCAAAACCTACACTGAAGAAAACCTCCGTTACAGCCAAACCGTTGCTCTGGATATGTATAAGGAAAAGAACACCGGAACCAACCTGCCTGCACAAATTGATCTCTATGCGACGGAAGGTGATGCCTACAAATTCCTGTTTATTGCTAAGGGTGGTGGTTCAGCCAACAAAACTATGCTCTTTCAAGAGACCAAAGCACTTCTCAATCCCGATAAACTTGAAGAGTTTCTTCTGCAAAAAATGAAAACAATCGGAACAGCAGCCTGCCCGCCCTACCACCTTGCATTTGTTATAGGTGGAACATCCGCAGATGCCTGCTTGAAAGTTGTCAAACTGGCAACAGCCCATTATCTGGATGAATTACCAACACAAGGAAATGACCACGGCCAAGCTTTCCGCGATATTGAACTTGAAGCTAAAGTCCTTAAAATGGCACAAGAGATTGGCATTGGTGCACAATTTGGTGGTAAATATTTTGCCCATGACGTCAGGATTATCCGCCTGCCACGCCACGGAGCATCCTGCCCGGTCGGAATGGCAGTGTCATGTTCGGCTGATCGCAACATCAAGGCGAAAATCACCAAAGAGGGATTATTTGTCGAAGAGATGGATCGCAATCCGGGTCGTCTGATCCCTGATGAATTACGCACCAAGGAAAGCCTTGGCACCCAGATTAATCTCAACCGTCCGATGGCCGAGATTCTTGCTGATCTCTCAAAACTGAAAGTAGGGGCACCACTACAGCTGAACGGGACTATCGTTGTCGGCCGTGACATCGCTCATGCCAAATTCAAGGAAATTCTCGACAGTGGCAAACCACTTCCTGACTATCTGAAGAAACATCCGATCTACTATGCTGGACCGGCTAAAACTCCAGCTGGTAAGCCCTCCGGTTCTTTCGGTCCGACCACAGCCGGTCGGATGGACAGCTATGTTGATCTGCTCCAAAGCAACGGTGGCTCAATGATTATGATTGCCAAGGGTAATCGCAGCCAACAAGTGACAGATGCCTGCGCCAAACATGGAGGTTTCTACCTTGGTTCAATCGGCGGCCCTGCTGCCCTGCTCGGCGCTGAAAATATTAAAAAGGTTGAATGTATTGATTTTCCTGAACTCGGAATGGAAGCTGTCTGGGAGATTGAAGTTGAGAACTTCCCGGCATTTATTCTGGTTGATAACAAGGGTAACGATTTTTTCAAGACTCTTGGTCTTTGATCCAATCTTCTTCCTAACTCAACTTAAGCCCCGGTTTTTCTCCCGGGGCTTTTCTTTTATATGAAAATAGGTAATTATCTAAGCAGATTCGAATGACACTATGTTTGAGCAACTTTGTAGTAAACTCGAGATCGTCCCCAGTTTCATCGGGTGCTGTCCCAAGAGTTTACGAACCATGGAACTGTGGCGGTTCACACCACAAAAGCCTGGGTCAATCCCGGTTTTGCTGCTATGCGCCATTCCAGGCCGGTTCCATTAAGAGGAGAAGCAGCTATTCTGATAGGGAAATCAATGTCCGAAATTATCATGAAAATATATACACGCACCATTCTGAAACACCCGATAGTAACAATCATCTTGATGCTCTGTCTGGTCATCGGAGTCGGCAGTTACGCCAGAGACTTTCGGCTGGATGCTTCAGCCGACTCACTCCTGTTGGAAAATGATCAGGATTTAAAATATTACCGTTCTATCAATGCCAAATATGGAAGTGCCGATTTTCTGGTTATCAGTTACTCCCCAAAACAGGATTTATACGCCCCTGAAACTTTGGAGGATTTGGGCAAGCTGAGCGACAGTTTACTGAAAATTGAACGAGTGGCCACAGTCTTCAGTATCCTTGACGCCCCTTTGATTGATAGTCCGCGGTTGACTCTCGGTGACCTGAGCAAAGCGATAAGAACCCTTGAAACACCCGGCATTGATGTCAATCTGGCTCGCAAAGAATTCCAAACCAGTCCATTTTACAAAGATTTACTGGTCAGTCCCGACGGCAAAACAACCGCATTGCAGGTTATTTTCAAGCGCGATAAGACCTATCATTCGTTATTGCAACAAAGGAATAGACTGCGCGAAAAAAAGCTTGAGACCACCTTGACCGCAGCTGAAACTCTACAACTGGAACAGTTGGTCAGTGCATTTGATAAATACAGTCAAAAAGTTTCAGAGCAGGAAGCTACTGATATTGCAACAATTCGCACTATCATGAAACAACACCATGCTAAAGCCGAGTTATTCCTTGGTGGTGTGCCGATGATTGTTGCCGACATGATCAGCTTTATTCGTCATGACCTGGCCGCTTTTGGAATTGGTGTTCTGGTTTTTCTGGTATCCATGCTGTTCCTGATCTTTCGCCGTCCACGCTGGGTTGTTTTACCAATGCTCTGCTGCTTTGCTTCAGTCGCCTTCATGTTCGGCTTTCTTGGCCTGATTGGCTGGAAAGTAACTGTTGTCTCTTCAAACTTCACCTCACTATTGTTGATTATCACTCTTTCCCTATCTGTCCACCTGATTGTCCGCTACAACGAACTCTTCGCCGAGATCCCCGATGCCAGTCAGGCAACTATGGTACAAGAAATGGTACGCAGCAAGGCAGTTCCGAGCATCTTTACAGCGTTAACCACGATCGTAGCCTTCGCCTCATTACTGACCAGTGATATCCGTCCCGTCATTGATTTTGGCTGGATGATGGCCATCGGTATCTGCTTTTCTTTGTTAATCTCCTTTGCCCTTTTTCCCGCCAGCTTAATGTTGTTTAAAAAACCAGTTGCATTCATCCCCAAACATGACGTGACTGGATTTATTACGACTATTTGCGCACACTGGGTAGAACACCGAGGCAAATTAACCTTGACGGTCTTTGCTGCTCTGGTCATCATCAGCGCAATTGGCATCTCAAAACTCACTGTGGAAAACCGCTTTATTGATTATTTCAAACCGACCACTGAAATATATCAGGGAATGGTACTGATTGATAAACAACTAGGGGGCACTACCCCACTGGATGTTATTCTTGATGCTGATCCTGGTTTTTTTACTGATCAACCAGAAGAAAAAGGGGTGAAAGAAGATGACCCCTTTGCTGATGATTTCTTTGGTGATGAAGAGGAAGATGCCGGCCTTTCCGGTAGCAGCTACTGGTATAACAGTTATCAGATTGATACCCTGAAAAATATCCACAACTACCTGGATGAATTACCAGAAACGGGTAAAGTGCTCTCCCTGGCAACTACCTTGACGATGATGCAACAGCTGAATGAAGATCTTCCGCTGGACAACATCTCTCTGGCAGTTATCCACAAAAAGCTACCAAAGGTCATCAAAGACTCACTCTTTCATCCCTACATGTCGGAGGATGGCAACCAGGTTCGTTTTTCTCTGCGGATCATAGATTCCAACCCGAAGTTACGGCGTGCCGAGCTGCTGAACAAAATCCGCTTTGATTTAACCGATAAATTTCAGATCAAACCGGAACAAATCCATCTGACAGGTATGTTTGTCCTCTACAACAATGTCTTACAAAGTTTGTTCAGCTCACAAATTATGACCATCGGTGTGGTTTTTCTCGTCATCATGGTGATGTTCATTTTACAATTCCGATCCCTGCGCCTGGCAATTATTTCAATTATTCCTAATCTGATTTCTGCCGGCATAGTTCTCGGTCTGATGGGATTGATGCATATTCCTCTGGATATTATGACTATTACGATTGCGGCTATCACTATTGGTATAGCCGTCGACGACACGATCCATTATGTGCACCGCTTTATTGAAGAGATTCAGGTTGATGGTGATTATCTAGCGGCCATGAAACGCTGTCACCATAGTGTTGGTCGAGCCATGTATTACACATCAATCACGATTATTATCGGCTTTTCAATTCTGACCCTATCAAACTTTATTCCAACTATCTATTTTGGACTCTTTACCGGGCTAGCAATGCTGGTTGCCATGTTTGCTAATCTGACATTACTGCCATTACTGCTAATGAACTGGAGAGGCAAATAAATAGCTGGTGCGCAGTCGGTAAATAGGCTATGGTGCGCGTCTTTTGCCCAAATCAAATTTATATATTAATAGGAAATCTATGTCTGAAGAAAATGTCCCGTCATTTAAAGAACTCTCCCTTGCTCCAGCAGTTTTTAAAGTTATCGATGAGGTCGGTTACGAAACTCCAACACCGATCCAGGCACAAAGTATTCCGCCACTGCTGGAAGGGCGCGATCTGTTGGGACAGGCTCAAACCGGAACGGGAAAAACCGCCGCCTTCTCTCTGCCACTCCTCAGCCGACTTAATCCCAAGTTAAAGGCACCACAAATTCTGGTTTTAACTCCGACTCGGGAGCTAGCACTACAAGTTGCCGAAGCGATGCAAACCTACGCCAGACATCTCAAAGGATTTCAGGTATTACCCGTCTATGGTGGTCAGAATATGGGACAACAGTTACGCCAGTTACAACGTGGTGTTCAGGCAGTTGTTGGAACGCCAGGGCGAATTCAGGATCATTTGCGCCGTGGGACACTTAAACTCGACAAACTGAGCTGTATCGTTATTGATGAAGCTGATGAAATGCTGAAGATGGGCTTTATTGATGATGTTGATCAGATTCTTGAATATGCACCGGAACAACGACAAACAGCTCTTTTTTCCGCAACAATGCCAAAAGAGGTCATAAAGGTTGCCCGTAAGCACCTGAACGACCCGGTCGAGATTAGAATCAAAAGTAAAACCTCGACCGTAGAGACAATTTCTCAACGTTTCTGGCAGGTCAAGGGATTGCACAAACTGGATGCCCTGACCCGTATTCTGGAAGCAGAAGAGATCGACGGCATGTTGATCTTTGTCCGCACCAAAGTTGCGACCGTAGAACTGGCAGAAAAGCTTGAAGCACGTGGTTTTTCCAGTGCAGCACTGAACGGGGATATGACTCAGATGTTGCGGGAAAAAACTGTTGAGCAATTAAAAAAAGGGACACTTGATATCGTCGTTGCGACCGACGTCGCTGCTCGTGGGCTGGATGTTAAGCGAATAAGTCATGTGGTCAATTATGATATCCCTTACGACACGGAAGCCTATATCCACCGGATTGGCCGAACTGGACGTGCCGGACGCGAAGGAAAAGCGATCCTGTTTGTCGCTCCACGAGAAAAACGGATGCTCGCCGCCATTGAAAGAGCCACTCGGCAACCCATTAAGGCGATGGCGCTGCCAAGTCGTAAAGATATTACTAATCGACGTATCAACCAGTTTAAAGAACAGATTTCTGCTGCGATGGAAGCTGAAGATCTGGAGTTTTTTGAAGAATTAATTGACGCATACCAGAGTGAATATGATATCGGTCATCGCAAGATCGCTGCCACCCTCGCCTATCTGTTACAAAAAGAGCGCCCCCTTAATCCAGATGAAGCTTTTGTCGAAGAAGTTCGTGAAGAACGCCCGGAACGAAGCACTTCACCCAGACGTGAAAGAAAAACCAGCGACGATCAAATGCAGACTTATCGTATTGAAGTTGGTCGAAAACATGGAGTTGAACCAGGAAATATTGTTGGCGCGATCAGCAATGAAGGAAAAATAAATAGTCGCGACATTGGTAGAATTCGGCTATTTGACCAATTCAGCCTGGTTGATCTGCCAAAAAATCTATCCCAGGATGTATTACACAAGCTAAAAGGGGTCTGGGTCTGTGATGAGCAACTACAAATCAGCCCGGATGCTGGATCGTATAAATCACCTGCAAACGACTTTTCCAAGCGAAGAAAATTTGGCAAGAGTAATGCTGGATTTAAAAAATATGGTACGCGTTCCCAGAAACCAGCATCAAAGCGTCGAGGCATACCAAAAAAATAGATGGATTTATTATTTTAACACGCTGGTAAAAACCATGGACTTTTGTTCAAGACTTTCAGTTGCTATTCCTGTTCCCTTCTCCCTAAGGGAGAAGGTGCCCGTCAGGGCGGATGAGGGGGTCGTTATCGCTGAGATCAACGGGGGCAATCATAATTTTCAGACAAACCTTCCTTGGATAATACTATCTGCCATAATTGATTTTCTCTGGCTCGAAAAGACCCAGCACTAGCAAGCAGGTAATAGTTCCACATCCGGCGAAAGCGTTCATCGTATCTTTGCCGAAGTTCTGGCCAGGCATTCTCAAAATTTTCATGCCATTTCATCAACGTTTTATCATAATCTAACCCGAAATTATGCCAATCCTCCAAAACAAAATGGCCTTCAAACGCTGAACTTATTTGTTGTGAAGAAGGAATCATCCCATTTGGAAAGATATAACGCTCAATCCACGGATCAGTTCTTTTTGCTGGAGTATTTCCACCAATTGTATGCAAGAGGAATAAGCCGTCATCCTCCAACAATTCGTTGATTTTTTTAAAATAGGTACGGTAATTTTTATAACCAACATGTTCAAACATACCGATAGAGACAATCCGATCAAAACGATCCTGAATCTTTCTATAATCCTGAACACGGATCTCTACAGGCAGGTTACGGCAGTTTTCTTCTGCCAATTTTGCCTGTTCTTTTGAAATTGTAATTCCGACAACTTTAACACCGTAATTTTCAGCCATATAACGTGCTGTTCCACCCCATCCACAACCAACATCCAACACTTTTTGACCCTCTTTCAAATGTAGTTTTCGGCAGGTCAAATCCAGTTTTGCAAGCTGCGCTTCTTCCAGGTTCTGTGCATTTTTCCAGTAGCCACAACTGTAAATCATCCGCGAATCAAGCATACTTTTATAGAGATCATTACCAATATCATAATGATCCACACCGACCTGAAAGGCTCGATTGGGAGATTGGCAATTAAGGAATTTAGCTTTTAGAGAATCTACAAGAACAACCGCAGATTTGAACTGCTTATCAATATGAGATTTAATCAGTTGAGTCGCAAGTTGATCCAGCGATTCCGTATCCCACCAACCATCCATATAGGCTTCACCAAATCCCAGACTCCCTTTCGCCAGAACACGCTGAAAAAGGTGATTATTCTTAACTCGTATATCCCAAGGGCGCTTGCCATCAAGGACAATGTCGGCGTGACCAAGTATAGTTTCAACGTGTTTACGCAGGTGGGTGTTTACCATAAGCGCCTCCCTAGTAGACAGACACAAATTTACAGCTGTAATATAGGGGAGCTTAAAGGGAGAACTATCAAGATGGATTGAAGAGAGATTCCCCTATATTATAGAAGATCCATAATTCAACATACAGAAATGAGAAATAAAACTTGATGTTATACTTAATATCTACCCCGGTTTTAATGAATTGTCAAGTATCAAACACTGGTTGTAAATGACATTAAAGAAACAAAACAAAAATCAAACTGGAACAAAAGACGATTCCTTATCGATCCGTTTTATCACTGCCAGCAATAATGAAATAGCATGATCTATATCAGATAAGGAGAGAGTTTCCACCGGTGTATGCATATAGCGCAGCGGAATACCCAGCAGTGCCGTTGCTACCCCACCGCGAGATAGTTGCATGATATTAGCATCGGTACCGGTAGCGCGTGGAACACCAATGATCTGAATTGGAATATTTTCTTTTGCTGCAGAATCAACCATTAATTTAAACAGCACCGGATTGATATTGGCTCCCCGGGCAAGTACAGGCCCTTTTCCAAGTTCGACCCGACCAATTGCAGACTGCTCGACATCTGGATAATCGGTAGCATGAGTGACCTCAACGACAATACCAACATCGGGCTTAACTCCGTAACTGCTGGTTGCTGCACCACGCAAGCCAATCTCTTCCTGAACCGTGGAAACAGCATAGAGATCAGAGGCAATTCCACCCTGATCCTTGACCCGCTTCATCACCTCTGTAACGATAAATGCACCCACCTTGTCATCAAAAGCCCGTGAAGTTGCCCGATCATTTTGCAGTTTTTGCACACCAACGGCAAAGGTCACTGGATCACCAATTTGAATCAGCCTTTCAACTTCTTCACGATCTGAACAACCGATATCGATAAACTGCTTTTTCAGATTGATAACTTTATCACGATCCTTCTGTTCAATCAGGTGAATTGCTTTTTTGCCAATCACACCAGGGATTTCACCTTGAGAGGTATGAATCGACACCCGCTGCCCTGGTGACAGGTGAGGATCGACTCCACCAATAGCAGCAAAATAGATAAAACCGCAATCATCGACATATTGCACCATAAAACCAATCTCATCACAATGACCAGCCAACATAACCCGCGGGTCGCCCTCCCCTTTGAGATTGGCGATCAAATTTCCCATAACATCGGTGTGCAGACTATCAGCTATTCCGTCCAGCTGTTTTTTTATCACTCTCTGCGCTGGCTGCTCATAACCGGACGGACTGGGCGTTTCGACCAGTTCTTTCAAAAAAGAAAAATCTTGTGCGTTCATGGACTAACCTCGATTAGCTTTCTAGTTTTTATCCGTTTTTATCCGCGTAAACCTTAGCCTTCGCAACCAATGCTGCTGAATTTTTCTGCGCCTGCAAAAATTGCTCTTCTGTCATCCCAGCCCCCAACGCAATTTTATGTACCATTTCTGGATCAAGAATATCAGTCGGCGCATGGGCATCATTATTAATCACCAGTTTTGCCCCATATTTCTGAGCCAATTTAACCACATGACCATTGGTCAGAGAGTTTCCCTTGCGGGTCGTCACCTCAAGATAAACCCCAAATTCAGCAGCCAAAGCCACCTCTTCAGCTGTTATCAAGCCGGGATGGGCAAGAATGTCGATACCCGCTTTTATCGCCGCCATATTGGTACCAGGCCTAACCGGATCAACAATCGACTCTCCGTGAACTAAAACAATCTCAGCGCCATTATCCCTGGCCAGCTGTGCAACATCAGCAATCGCTGCTGGTGGAACATGGGTCAGTTCAACCCCGGCCAAAACCCGGATACTATTTGCTACACCAATCTCATCAACAACATCGACAATATTATCAAGCAACCATTTTGTGTTCGTTTTATCAGCGTGATCGGTAATCGCAATAGCACTATAACCAGCCACAGCAGCCCGTCGAACCAACTCGGCTGGAACCAGTTCACCATCACTGAAAAATGTGTGTGTATGTAAATCAATCATGTCAATCCATCGTCCTTTATCAGAGTTCAACCAGCTCGCCAAGGTGTGAATTACGCATTACTTGTGAAACCTTAACCGGAACAGTCTGTCCAATCAACCCTGTAGCTCCGGAGAAGTTGACAATCCGGTTCCATGTTGACCTGCCGAATAATTGCCCCTCCCCCTGTTTGCTGACTCCCTCAACTAAAACCGGCAATACGCAACCAGCATCTTCCTGCCAGATTTCCGCACTTACCCGCCGCTGCAATTGAAGGAGCCGATCAAAGCGTTGCTGTTTCTCCATTTTTGATTGATCATCTTCCATCTTTGCGGCTGCTGTTTCAATCCGGGGCGAGTAAAGAAAAGTGAAAGCATCAGCATAACGAACCTCTTCCACCAAATCGAGGGTTGCCTGAAAATCTTCTTCATTTTCTTGAGGAAAACCGACGATAATATCTGTTGTCAGCCTAATTTCCGGACAGATTTTTTTTAAACGGGCAACCTTGTCTAAATACTCACTTACGCTATAACCTCGATTCATCATTTTGAGAATCCGGTCTGAACCACTTTGGAACGGCAAATGAATATGATGACACAACTTATCCAGAGATCCAAAACAAGCAATCAGTTCATCGGTCAGATCTTTGGGATGTGAAGTGGCAAAGCGTAACCGCTCCAACCCTTCTATGGCATTAACCTTTTTCAGCAATTCGGCAAATGAAAGTTCTGCAGCATCCTTGAGACCGTAAGAATTGACATTCTGACCGAGCAGGGTTATTTCGCGTGCTCCCTGTTTCACCAGTTCAGTCACCTCATCAATCACTTCAGAACTTGGCCGGCTGATCTCACGGCCACGAACATGTGGAACAATACAATATGAACAGAAATTGTCACAACCTTGCATTACGGTGACAAAACGGGTAACCGTCTCACGGAAAGTCCGTTCAGGGAACAGATTCAAACGAGTTTCTCGATCCAGAAAATCGGTTGCACTACTACGCTCACGTTTTTCTTCGATCTGTCGAATCAGTTGCGGAAGCTGGTGTATATTGTGAGTGCCAAAGACTAGATCGAGGTATGCTACATTTTCCAACATCCTCTCCCCTTCCTGCTGTGCCACACATCCACCAACTCCGATAATCAGTTCCGGTCGTTGATCTTTAATCGGCTTAAAACGACCAAGATGACCATAGACCTTACGTTCTGCCTTATCACGAACGGAGCAGGTATTCAGCAAAATCAGATCTGCCCTCTCGGCAGAATCAACCTGCGAATAGCCAATATTCTGCAACAGATCAACAATCTGTTCCGAATCGACAATATTCATCTGACAGCCAAAAGTTTCCAGGTAAAACGCTTTATTATTCATTTATCACCATATCAGTCAGAATAAGTTATAAAAAGTTGCGCATCATATCGACCAGCATCCCTGCAAGTCAAACAGAATCTGATGGTGCTTGTTTCGATCCGTTCTTTGGCAGAAGTTTGAGAAAAATTTCAGGGTGTTCCAGACATTCCAATGTCACCGGGGGACTCCCGGTAAAATATAACTGCAGGCTTAAAAGATGCTGACCGTATTTTTTCTGTTTAAATCGTTTAAAGTCACAGAGTTGATAAGTCGAAGTTTTGCCAACAATAAGCTTATTTCGCACCAGCAAACGTTGATCGGTTAAAGCATAAAAGATCTCTTCCCAACGTAAGCGTGCCAATGCCAACTGCCCCGGCCCGACAAAAAATGCAGCAACCGCTAACAAAAAAGGAGCCAGTGCCAACCACCAGGAATACCCTTGATAATAGACCAGTTGGGCACCGACCATGAGCCAGAAACTACAGGCTAAAAAGAGAATTGTCCCGATGGTTGCTTGCAACCAATGGCGAAAAGTGTAGCAGCGTGGTGCTGGACGCCCCTGCCAGAGAATATTTTCACCTTCTGCCAAAGACCATGGAAAATTTCTTAAACTCATTTCGAGAGACTCCTCAAACGGGTTGACGCAACTTGACCTAATTTACTATTTTTATCAACCTGCACAACAACTTGGTAAAGTTCTCGTGCTCGCGGAAAATTTCCTTGTGCTTCCTCAGCCTCACCAAGGAGAAATGTCCCCTGGGTTGTCGGCAGCAGTTGCAAAGAAACTTCAAGCTGGGAGATGGCCTTGGAAAATTGTCGATTCTGTAGATAAATATATCCCAGACCTAAATGGGATTTGTGATAATCGGGATCAAATCTTACCGCCTTAAGCAAATAACGCCGGGCGGGAACGATATCCTCCTTGCGCAGGTAAGCCATCCCTAATTCGGTCAGTAAAAACCCACTTTCAGGAATCTGTTGCATCGCCTTGTGGTAGGTCTCAAGCGCAATATCCAACTGACCTTGCGCCTCGGAAATACGTGCCTGTTCGTAAAGCATATATGCTTCAGGATGTGTCTCCCGCAACTGTTGCACGGCTTGATCATGTAAAATCCTGCTTTGCCGGATTTCCTGCTGCATTAAGATTCCCCTGGACATAAGATCACTCTGCTCAGTCGACGGATTCACGACACAACCACTTAATCCAAGAATAAAACCCAGCAACAACAAATAGATATGGTATATTTTCAAGAGATAACTCCCGTGTCCAATAGTATTTTTTTTACTTACCACACCTTAATGTTAAAGGAGTTTTGATGCTTTCTAAAAATGATGCAACAGTTTTGTTGAAAATTGCCCGTGAGGCTATTATTCATCATATCAGGAATGAGGATTATAGCCCGACACCAAGAGAAGAAAAAGCCCTCAATGAACATTCCGGCTGTTTTGTAACAATTAAACGCGGTGGCCACTTACGCGGCTGCATCGGAAACTTTCAGTCTCAACAACCAGTGTATCAAGAAGTTTCGACAATGGCTGTCGCTGCGGCCAGTCAGGATCCACGTTTTCAACCCATGACACTTGAGGAACTGGATAATTTTGAGCTGGAGATTACGGTTCTATCGCCTCTGGAAAAAATTGACGATATCAACCAGATTAAAGTTGGCACTCACGGTATTTACATCATAAAAGGGCATAACCGTGGCGTGTTATTGCCACAAGTCGCCACAGAATATGGTTGGGACAGAGAAACTTTTCTTCGGCAAACCTGTATCAAAGCGGGGCTAGCTGAAAACTCATGGCAGCTTCCAGATGCAGAAATCTATATTTTCAGTGGGCAAATTTTCAGCGAATAAAGTTAAAGTTAAACCATCAATAATCATTATAACTAACTGAAGTGCAGGTCAATTTAGTTACAATGTTATAATATTTTTTAAGTGAAAAACTAGGCAATAAATCCTTGAAGGATGCCCGTCAGAGTGAGCACACTGGCCGCAATCCAGAGAATAACACCATGAAACAATGGTCGAGGTCCTATTTTTTGCAGAACTTCACGACTCAACCCACATCCAATGAGAAATAAGGTAACGACCAAAGCTTGTCTGGCAATAATACTCAAGAAATTCCACAGAACAGAGAGTTGCGGAAGGAGACTGTGCAATACCGCCGCTAAAATAAAACCGACAATAAAAAGTGGAAACTTAGCTTTCTGATCAGAATGAAACCATAAACCTGCAAGTAAAGCTATGGGCGCGATCCAGGCAGCGCGAGTCAATTTTACCGTTGTCCCGATACGCAGGGCTTCTGCCCCATAGCTTGTTGCCGCACCGACAACACTACTGGTATCATGGATGGCTAAACCGGCCCAGACTCCAAATTGATGCTGGCTCAAATCAAATACGTGGCCGAGCAACGGAAACAAGATTAAAGCTACGGCATTTAGAGTAAAAACCGTTGCCAGAGAAACAGCGACTTCATCATCCTTGGCTCCGACAACAGGCGACATGGCGGCAATGGCACTACCACCACAGATAGCCGTACCGCAAGAAATAAGGATAGCGGTGTTTCCTTGCAATTTGAGCAACCGCCCCAAAAGCAGCCCAACCCCGATAGTCAACAGAATCCCGATCACGGTATAACCGATGGCTCCCCGACCAACACTCCAGACTTCCTGAATACTTAATCCAAATCCCAACCCGACAACAGATATTTTCAACAGTTTCTGGCTGGCTACCGTTGATTCTTTCGGCCAGGGGTTGCCAATTATCAGACTGAACATAATTCCTGCGGCCAGAGCTATCGGAGTTGTAACCCCCGGAACTGCACAAATTAAGACAAGCAGGATAAATATAATTTTAGGCATAGGGTCTCCACTGTTCTTTTAATAGATTTTATTCAGTTATTTATGGTCGCGATAGTAGCAATCTTTTCATATAAATAAAAATAGATAGTTTTTACAATCTAGATCAATTATATTGATGTATCTATGAGTATAAGCCTGAGAAAACTTGAAATTTTTGTGACTGTCGCAACCCTGGGCAGTGTTACTGGAACTGCCGACAAATTACTGCTCAGCCAGTCTGCTGTCAGCATGGCATTGGCAGATTTAGAGAATCAGCATGCTCACCCATTGTTTCTTCGCCTTGGACGCAAACTGAAATTGAATGATCGGGGGAAAATGCTTTTGCCCACTGCGCAAGACATCCTCAAGCAACTATCCAAGTTTGAACAACAGCTTGACAGTTCAACGACAGAACCTCTGGGACAACTTCGTGTTGGAGCAAGCACAACGATAGGAAACTACCTGTTACCGTCACTCATGGCTCAATTTTCACATAAGTATTCTAAAGCTCAAATTGTCATGCAGGTTGGCAACAGTAAAGCTATTTCTGCAGCTTTGAGCGAAGGAAGTATTGATCTGGCGCTAATCGAGGGACCATGCCATCTTGCGCATCTGAAACAATATCATTGGCAGAATGATGAATTAGTTGTCATTGCTGGCAATAAACATCCATGGGTAAACGGCAAGACAATCAGTCAGGAAGAGCTATTAAATGCAGATTGGATAATTCGGGAAGCAGGATCTGGCACCAGAGAAGTATTTGAACAGGCTTTGGGAGCGCCCTTGTTCAATCTTTCATCCGGAATAGAAATGGGTCACACAGAAGCGATTAAAAAAGCCGTAGAAGCAGGCCTTGGGGTCAGCTGCCTGTCCCGTCTGGCGGTACAACGAGAGCTTGAACACGGTTGGTTAGTTGAAATCCCAACAACGTTACAACTTACACGTCCACTTTCACTGCTACGACTGCCATCGGACTACTGCAGCCCCCTGTTGAAGGCCTGTTTGGATATGTTGATACCGGGTTTTGCGGAATAAAACTTTCGAGTAGTTTTTCAGAAATAAAAAACAATTTTTCAAACTGATTCGGTATTCCTCTCCACATCGGGGAGAAGTACCGAAATAAGTTACCTCAGACAGTTTATTTGGTTAGCCTGCTTCACGCTCCAAACCTTTTCTGATCTTATAGAAATAATCAACTAAAGCTCCAGATTCTTCAGCAGATAAATTCTCAAGACCGTTTTTGTGCATGATATTGATGATCAGATGCCAGGTATCTCTAGTAAAGCCAGGTTTTCCCGGATCAGCAACAGAATCATGGCAAGAGACACAATATTTGTTATTTAGTGCATACCCGTGCATCTGATTTTGGTGCTCGTAGCGTAACTGCTGGCAGCCAAAATAAAATACTAACTAAACTCTCTTCATACACTCCTCCTCAATTTAGTGGCTACAACTACATGCTCCATTCATAGAACAAACCGCATCTATGTGCGCCGCACGCAACCATTTATTCAGTTTGTTGTCAGGAATAATTTTCTCAAGTAACCCAGAATCTAACTCAAACTCATCTATAAACTCTTGAAATACAGTTTCTGAATAGCTCAAAAAAGACGTACATACAGATCCATCTCGTAACGAAAATGCATCTTGATGGTGTTGTTTTGATTGAAAATTTAATGAACTGACCAATAAATCAATGAATTCATGGAGAGGATGATTTTCGTCCTTTTCTGAGCTGTAGAACAGGACTTGCAGTTGGCTATCTGAATCAATGACACATCCAACCTCTGCAACAACAAAGAGTGAAACAAATTGTTCATAAGCTTCAAATTTTGGTGTCCGTGTTTCCTGGTCAAAAACAGCCCCATCACTGATCAGCCATTTTTCCCTTGCACTCAAACCATGATAGGCTTCTTCTTCAACCGTTGGGAAATAGTGCAGAGACAAACTGACATATTGATTGTCACCAAGCGGCTCATCTGCATGTAAACGCAATAAAAATGCGCCCTTGATATGATCCAACCAGAAATACCAAGCTGGATCTTCTATCCAGACCTGACTAATCCCTTTGAAACCAGTCTGGTTACAAACATCTTCATGCCAGGTTAAATAGCTGAAAGTATTTTCAATCAGATTCCTGGTGACACTATAGGCATCAATTCCACTCATATCACGCCCCTTTTACACAACTCATCTGCGAGTTCAATTGTTTCAACACCCTCATAAGGCATACCCTGATCCCTGGCCATCTGCTCAAACATATCACGCGGATAAGCCAAGGTCAGGGAATAACTCATTTCGTAAGAATCGAAGAATTCACCTTTGCCCGGAGTATCATCCATCACGTCCTGTACGGCATCATTCACCTCAGTGAAAGTTTCCTGAAGGCTCAAGAAACCTTTTTGAGCTGCGCGGATCGATTCGTCGAATGCTTCTCGGAAAAACTCACGACGTTTCATAACTATTTGCGGATCGGGAATGCGTTAAAAAATTTATCGTATACCAAAATCATAGTCATTGACATAAGAGTCCAGCACAACGATGTATCGTCAATATTACCAATACCTGGAACCCGATCGACAAATTTTGGACCCAGAGTTTCTGAGTAATAGAAGTAATAGATCAACATCCCTGCACCACTGACAACGATAAGTCTGACAATAGCAGCTAACCACTTGTTCGCAGGTTGGAAGACGTTGTTAAAGAAAACCTTCACAATCATCAGGGCTAGCATGAAGAAAGCTGCAATTTCAGCGGTATGCACATGGCGGAAACGCGGGTCATCAGTGTAGTTACCACCGGTAAAGGGCTCATACCAGTAATAGGACATAATTGCCTCAGTGATATACATAAAAATGAAACCACCGCCAACCGCAATAACCAGTGCGACGATAGCTCCAATCCAGGAACCGCTTTTTTCATCGCTGCGAAACAGGTTAAATGGAAATCCATCCATACAGTCATTCAAAAACATCAGAATAAACAGCCCGGCAAACATCCAACCAAGATGATAAAAAGAGCTGGCAGTCATTGCTATTCCATCCCACCAAGGCAGCACTCCGGCAAAAACTTGTTTTGGTTGAAACAGAGCTGTGATGTTTGGATGAAAGAAAATTGCGTAGAAAATTATACCGATAAATGCCGTTGCAAAAAACTTACTGAACCCCACTACCGTCTGCTTCATACCGTCCCAAGGCGCATTCCCAAAGCCTGTATTCCAAATCATTGAAACCCAGATCAGTGCCGTGGCAACAAACAGGATGGCCAGCGATGAATTTTCACGAGCATTCCATATTTCCAGACCCGTTCCACCGGTAGCAATCTGAGCTTGCGGACTGAAATAAGTGATCCCGAACTGACCAAGGATATTCCAGAAGAAAACATAGTAAATAACATAAAAAACAACGATCGAAGTAATCAGTGGTGCTATCCCTTTTACGATATTTCTTGTTTCATTCTTCCAACCGAAAATATCAGCAACTAATATCACTGTATAAAAATAAAATGCAGCTAACGATAGCCCATACATCGGGGTAAAAAGCTTAAAAACACCGTTGCTTGGTGCAAAAAAGAGCCGCCACAGGGCAAAATTAACCACGATCATGACAACAAATGCAATCAGGCCGAAGAGGTAATTATATTTTGTTGTAGTCATTTCGTAACCTCTCAAGAACATTCAATAAAAAGAACGCAACACCGATATTAGTGTTGCGCTCTGTAATAATTAGAAAACAACCGTATCCCCATTCGTCAGGAATACATTGCTGTCTTTGGCCACAGCTGATTGTCTTGGGTAAGTTTTATATTCATTGGTTCCCTTAACAATCGGCAGCCCAGCTTTGGCTGCATTTTCAGCCCAGACCCAACCAGTACAATGGTTACAACCCATCTTTTTCGGATTAAAGGCTTTTGCCCCCTTAATAATATCGTCCATTTTAGGATCCCAGTTTTCAAACAGGGAAATGTGCAAGCCACCGTAGCAACCGTAAATCTGATCTCCACCTTTAATCTGACGTCTTGCGGTCGAATAAAGAGTCAATAGCCCAGGATGACAACAACCAGTGACCGTGACAATCCCTTTCCCCTTAACATTGACATAAACAACATTTTCACCACGAACCCGGAGCAGAATCGGCACATCAAATTCCTTGATTGCAACACCGGGATAGAGTTTATAAAACTGTTTTGGGTTTGTTTTAACCAGTTCACCTTTGAAAGGAACATCATTTTTATTAATCAGCTGTCCCTTCGCCTCATTTTTCCCGCCGTAAAGAAGTTTTTCATCTTCCGGGTACATCGTTTCCGGTGCATAAATTTTTATTTTGTCATTATGCTTCAGGGTAGATTCAATCCCCCAGAAATGATCCAGGTGCCAGTGAGTTAGCACCATAGTATCAATCTCTTTGCTAGCGATCATTTTATCGATACCATGTCGTTCGTAGACATAATCCATCCACTCATTGCTCCAGCCAGTATCCATCAACAATTTATTGACCGTACCATCAAGCTGCTCAATTTCAAGCAAAGTGGCATAACCACCAGCATTCTTTGGATCCCAAGGGATATCGTACTGGTTGGTGCTGGCACCACCATTGTCAACGATATCTTTCTTAAATTGATCATTGTCAAACCAACTGGTCTCAGTTAACACAGTGATTTTCAAGCTTTTACATTCACCGATATCCTCTTTTCCCCGGGCAAAAGCCTTACTTGGAGCACCAAGTGTAGCTGCGGCTCCAACACCAGCAGCGGTTGCCCCCATCGCTTTCAGAAAGTTACGTCTTTTCATTCCTTCCTCCTCTACGTTCGGGTTGATGAAACTTCGCTCAATTTTTCTGCCAATATCTCAGGATGGCGTGACAAATTAATTGAAAATGGTATATGCATATTTCTCAAACAAACCAGACAATTTATTGTTAAGTTGGATACAAGTATCTTTCGCTAATACATGATTCCGCTTTTTAACCGCCTGGAACAAATTGACATGTTCAGAAAAATAAGCATTTCTCTCTTCACCTCCTGCTGCTTGCAAGACAGAAACAATATAATGGTGTGGAATTTTCACTTCGTTGAGCATACGGATATATTCAGGATTCAAACATCTTTCATGAATGATATTTATAAAGCGGTTATGTAATTGTTCTATCGATTGGATATCCATATTGACGACGGCTTTTCCTAAATCGACAAGGCAATCTTCCAGCTCTTGCAATGACTTACCTGTCATTTCTTCAGAACCCAACTCAGTGACTTTCGCAGCAACCAGAATCCGCGCTTCAAACACCTGTTGGATTCTCCCCATTGTCCACTCTGTGTCTTTCCTTGCAAGAGCCTGCTGTAAGGCAAAATCTGAGGAAAGCAAATATCCACTGCCTTGTTTGACATCTAAAACTCGTTTGGACATAAGTTCTTTCAGTGCATTTCTGACACTGGAACGGCTGATTTCACAACGCTCTGCCAGCTTACGTTCAGAGGGTAAGCGGTCGCCTGTCGTCAATCCAAGCCCACCTATCTCTGCTAAAACTGTATCGACAACTGACATAATCCTCCGAATCAGAACATGGTTTTAAATTGTATAAACCAATTAGACAATAACTTCAACCTTAAAATACTATCTACCTTTTCCATACTGGATTAGGGTGATTAGCAAAGTTCTAAATACAAATAAACATAATTGGTATAACCATTAATAACTATTTTAGATTTATTATCGTGAGTATAAATATTAGAACGATAATTCAGACAAACAAAAAGCGGGCTGTGAATTCAATTCACAGCCCGCTATCCTAAAAAAGAAAGAGATCGGTAAATTAAGACTTCGACGACCTACGAATTCGTTTCAATTGCCGGTGAAACGCTTCAGCTATTGCGGTGACATCCGGGATCTGATCCTCAGTAAAAGATTTTGTTTTCAGTGAACAAAAAATCAGCACGGTGCGCATTGCCCCGCGAACATATAGTGCTTTTGCTACGTAGGAATGTAACCCTTTAGGGACAAACAACATCCAGTCAATCGCTTTGATGCTACTTTGAGTATCATCAACAATCAAATACTCAAGATTTTCTTTTTCAATATTTTCTGCAATTGTCCCGGCATAAGGAAACTGACTGCCCGGCTCCAAAGGATTATTCATATCGCCTATGGAATAAACCATGACCTTATTTTTACGTGCATAGATGTCTGAATACATCACCACATCCATGTCTGGGAATATGTCTTTTGCCTGATAGATCCGCTCCAGCATGGCATCGATAGAAGAACACTGCTTAAGATCAGCACAAATCTGCTGCACTTGTTTTTTCACCACAGGTTTTTCAATTCGAGGTGCTATACGGCTTTTTTGGCCTTCATTATCGAGGATAGCCAGACGAATATAACCCATACCTTCATGGGAAAAATACACAAGCTGGCAAGAGACTTTTGTAACGGTTCCATTACCGCAACCAAGCAACAGCTCCAATGTTAACCGACGATCTAAAAAGAGTAGTTCAAGAACCTGGGGCAGTTTAATATCGCCACGAACAAGATCATCAAGACGGTACTTTTGACCTGACGTTATATCCAAACCGAGGCTCTTTTGAAAAAAAACGTTAGCATTAAGAAGCCGATTATCCTGTGCTGAAAACACTGCGACTGGATATTCAGCATTTACAACCTCTAATAAGCGACGATCTTGCTGATCAAAAATATCTCTCAACCAGGAGATATGTGCTGAAATTTCTTCCACAGCCCCTTCATAGTAACGAAAGTTGCTGGTCGGCCAACCGGTCAATTTATACCAGTGGAGCTTATTGGAATTCTGCACGCGAAAAATCATCCGAACCGGAACCCGATCTTTAAAGTTTACAACAGCGCGTTCCATCGAAGCTCGATCATCGGGAAAAAGTATCTTTGTCCGATATGCACGATCCTTAAAAAACCGATAGTGTTCCAGCCCAAGTATCCCCACATCACTATTGTTCAAATTAATAAAAGACCTTTTTGACAGATCTAAACGCCAGAACAACATCCCGGTTTTATCCAGAGTGTCAGAGATAGATTGTTCTTTAGATGAAATCATTCAAATCACCTTAATTCAATCCAATGGATCAAACTTGTCACACTCCGCGTAGCAGAGGGGGCAGACCCAGCCCTCGGGAAGATCATTAAACTCAACACCAGACTGAATTTTATTCATCTCATCCCCTTTTTCCGGATCGTAGATATAGCCGCAGCAGGTACAGATGTAGCGCATATAGATTCCCTCTCTAGCTGTTCTAGGTTTTTGCGATGCGAACCGCCGCAGTTTCATGGCTCGTAAACTCTTGGGACAGCCCCCGATGGAGCTGGGGACAGTCCCAAGTTTACTACAAAGTTAGCGCCATTCGTACATATACTAGATTTCAGCAATTAAATTGCAAAATACTTAGCCTGCGGATGATGGACAACAATTGCTGAGGTACTCATCTCCGGCACCATTTCAAAAGATTCCGTTAAGCTGACGCCGATGTTTTCCGGCTGTAATAATTCAAACAGCGGAACGTGGGCTCCCAGGTCTGGGCAAGCCGGGTAACCAAAACCATAGCGTGAGCCTTGATAGCCCTGCGCGATGTAGGCATCCATATCCCTACCATCCTGCTGGATTCCCATTTCTATCCGCATCTTCTCATGCCAGTATTCTGCTAATGCATCGGTCAATTCAACTCCAAGACCATGCAGCATCAGATAATCGTGATAACTATCTGATTCATAGAGCTGCTTGGTTCTTTCCACTAACCGGCCACCAAGAGTGACGACAAAAAAACCAACCTTATCACCACCCTCTTTTTCATTCCGGAAGTAATCAGCAATACAAAGACCGGGAGCATTTTCCTGGCGTGGGAAACTGAAGACTTTCTCGCCGGAATCACTGTTGACCAATAACTGGTCACCAGCACTGACACAGTTAAAATATCCATAGGCAACTTTCGGTTGCAACCAACCTTCATTCAGCGACTGCTCTTTTAACCGTTGAAAAAGAGGGAGAACCGTATTTGTGTTTAACTCAGCATAATCGTCCTTCGACATTTTACCGCGTCGATAACCCCAGCGACCCCGAAATAATGCCGCTTCATTGAGGTAACTGAATATTCGTTCGGGATCAAGATCGGTCACCAGCTGACTCCCGACAAAAGGAACCGTCGGCGGATCAAAGGATCGATCCAAAACCTCTTGCTGCGGACTAGGGCGGTTTTTTGCAACGCTACGTTCTTCCCACTGGGTTGAGATCAGTTTTCCCGCTTCAAATTCACGGATCGCTTTCAGCCCGGCAAAGGCATCAGCACAATACACAACCGGCTGCTGGTAGCCAGGAGCACAGTCAACTGCAACAAACTTTGTTGTCAGAGCAGCTCCACCTAATAATACCGGCTGCGATAGGCCAACGGCCTGAAACTGAACAAGATTATCCTTCATCAACAATGCTGATTTCACCAGCAAACCGGACAGACCGACAACATCGACCTGCAACTCCTTGGCCTTGGCAATAATCTCCTCAGCGGGAACCTTGATGCCAATATTGTAAACCTTATAACCATTATTGGTGAGAATAATATCAACCAGATTTTTGCCGATATCGTGAACATCACCAGCTACGGTTGCCAGTAATATGGAAGTTTTACCTTCATCGGCAAGTTTTTCCATATAAGGTTCCAATATGGAGACACTCTGTTTCATCGCTTCTGCGGACTGCAGCACAAAAGGGAGCAGCAGGTCACCACGCCCGAACAATTCACCGACTTCGCGCATCGCCGGAACCAGGAGATTATTGATGATATCCAAAGGCTGCCAGCGCCCGCGCAGTGCTGTAAGGAGATCTCCAAGCCCTTCTTTGTCACCTTTCAGAACTTTTTGATGCAGCTGTTCTTCTATTGTAAGGGAATCTTCAGCTTCACCCTCATCCTGTTCTACTGCCTGCTCAAAGTAATCGATAAAAGCCATCAACGCATCGGGATGGCGATTAAACAGCAGATCAAAACAAATCTTACGATCCTCGTCACTGATGGATGCATAGGGAAGAACCTTAGCGGCATCAACAATCGCAGTATTCAGTCCAGCTTCGACTGCTTCGTGAAGAAAAATCGAGTTAAGAACCTTACGTGCCGCTGGGCGGAGACCAAAGCTGATATTGCTGATCCCCAGAGTAAAACCAACCCCGGGTAGTTCCTGTTTGACCAATTTGATCGCTTTCAGGGTTTCAATCGCCGCATCGCGCATAGTTTCGTCACCGGAACCAACAGTGAAAGTGAGCAAATCAAAAAGTATATCCTGCGGACGTAAACCATGTTTATTAACCGCCAGATCATATATATCTTTAGCAACTGCCAACTTTTTGTCGCAGGTCAGTGCCATCCCCTCAAGATTAATGGTCAGAGCGACCACCGCTGCCCCATATTTTTTTGCCAGGCAGCAGATACGATCCAGATTGGCACCGCCATCTTCCAGATTAATCGAATTGATGATCGCCCGCCCGGGATAAAGGGGCAATATCAGCTCCAGAGTATCCGGGCTGGTCGAATCAAACATCAACGGCGCTTTACAGGATCCGGTGAACAATTTTGTCAATTTAAGCATATCGGCAGCTTCATCCCGCCCGGCATAAGCGACACAAAGATCAAGAACCTGTGCCCCGCGTGCTTCCTGGGCAAGGGCAACTTTGAGGCAGGCATCCCAATCCTCTGCTAATAGTGCCTCTTTAAAGGCTTTAGATCCGTTAGGATTGCAGCGTTCGCCAATGAGCAGTGGGGGAATTTCCTGATGCAGTTCTACTGCTTGATAGAGGCTGGTTACGGAAGGTTTCATGCTGACACCTCCCGCTGTTTCGGGGTCACCCCTTCAAGCCGTTTCACCAGTGTCGCAATATGTTCAGGGCTGGTGCCACAACAACCACCAACAATACTTACTCCCTGATTAACGACAAACTGAACCATCTGGTCGGCATAATCCGCAAAACTGAGAGGATAGTGAGTCTGTCCGTTAACCACTTCCGGGAGACCCTGATTAGGAATCACGGAAATCCGCTGTGGCCAGTTTTCACTCAGATAGTTAATATGCGACATCATATCTTGAGGTCCCGTCGCGCAGTTGAGCCCGAGAGAAAAGAGAGGAAAGGGCTCCAGAGTTGCAACCACCGCCGCGATATCGGAACCAACCAGCATTGTTCCTTGCTGCTCGATCGTCACCGAAACCATCACTGGTATGTCGTAATTCGAAGTTTCCAGGATCTCAAATGCAGCAACCAAAGCGGTTTTGGTTTGAAGTAAATCCTGACAGGTTTCAACCATCAGACAATCAACGCCCGCCTCCAATAACGCTTCAATTTGTTCACGCGTTGCTGCAGCCAACTCCTCAACTTCGATATGTCCCAATGACGGCAGCTTGGTTCCTGGACCGACCGATCCGGCGATATATTTATCCTTCCGGCCAGCAATTGCCCGCCGGGCATTTTCGACCGCACGGGTATTGATTTCTTTCACTTTATCCTGCAAACCATACTCGGCAAGAACTACTTGTGAAGCGCCAAAGGTATCTGTTTCCAGAACCATTGCTCCAGCATCCAACATGTTTTTATGAAATTGAATAATATGATCAGGTGCCGAGAGATTGAGAATTTCGTTGCACCCCTCACACCCCGACCAATCTTTCTCGCTAATATCCACCAACTGTAAATTAGTCCCGCAAGCACCATCAAAAATCAGTAACGGTTGTTCAGTAAAAGTCATTTTATTCCATCCTGTTATTGTTTTAGACCAATATTTAAATAACTTGCCAACTTTGAACAATGAAACAATTTCCCTATTTTTGCAAATATTTGTTAAAATTCATCCTTCAATCACTGATGGGAGGCCAAACGTGGATCCAACAAGTCATCAATCACTTACCAATTCCACACAGCGTCGTTTGGGGGAGCACCTTCAGGCCGCAGGTTTGTTAAATTCAGAACAACTTGATGAGGCAATCGAATATCAATGTATCTACGGGGGGAAACTTGGAACCAGTCTGATTGAATTGGGGCTGATTGATGAGGATCAATTGGCAAAAGTCCTCAGCAAACAATTGCAGCTCCACCATATCAAACCTGATTTGTTGATGAATGTCTCCGTTTCAGTATTGAAACTTATCCCGGAAAAAACCGCCTTGAAATACCAGATAGTCCCCTACTATGAGGATGGGAAAAAACTTTATATTGCCATGAATGAGGCACGGGACTTAACCCTGATTGATGAATTATCCTTTCAACTTGATCGTATTATCATCCCCCTGGCGGTTCCGGAAGTCCGTCTCCTGCTGGCACTGCAAAAACATTATGGGATGGTTCTTTCACCACGCTTTGAAACATTAGCTAAACAGATGGATCGGCGGAGTCTGGCAGCGCAAAAGAAAAAATCCAAACAGCAAACAAGCACCGAAACGGACTCAAAACCAACTGAAACAACTGATCCTGAAACACCAGATAAAAATGTTGCAACATGGCCCCTATTGGGTGATGAAAATTACTCTGGTGAAGAACCGACCGATGATAATTATTTTGCCAGCAAATCGGCGGCCACAGTGGAGACCCAGGTCAGTTTGTTACAACAACTCGCTGATGCAAAAGAGCGTGACGATATCGCGGTTGCGATTATCGACCATCTCAAAAAGGACTTCCCTGTCTGTGCTCTGTTGATGGTACGCGCCAATCTAGCTACGGGTTGGCTGGCCAGTAATGATAAAGCCACACAAAATTTTGCACAGATCAACATCCCGATTCAGGAAAGCTCGGTCTTTCATCTCGTCGCAACAAGCCATTCTCCCTATCTGGGATCAGTTGCCGATTCAGTGCAAAATCGCAAGATACTCGATTATTTTTCCTCATCGCCGCAAGTCAATGCTTTGATCCTCCCCATACAGGTACGCAACCGACTGGTGAGCATCCTCTACATTCAGGGAGAGCTTGAGGAATTGGAGCACCGCCTCGTCGAGATACAACGCATTGTCAATAAAGCCGAAATGTCTTTTCAGTTACTCATCATGAGAAACAAAATTCTGACCGTCTGACTCCAATGGACAATTTAACTTCAAACTACGATCTGAATTTAGTCAAAAAACTACAGCATGGTCTAACTGCCGGAGGGGATGAACTTTTCCAGCTGATATTAGATCCTGATAGTGGTTTTCTGCAAACTCTCTTGAAGAATCCCCATCTAAATGAAGATCATTTACTGGTTCTGTTGAAACGCCGCGATTTATCTGAAGAACTCATCAACAGTATTTACAGAAAGAACAAACAATCACTCAGCCACCGGATCATTCTGGCGCTGGTTAAAAATCCCACCACTTCGGGAACCCTGATACGCAACCTGCTACCACAGCTACGCTTATTTGAATTGGTCGATCTTATAAATTTTCCCGGTGCCACACCCGATCAAAAGTTGGCAGCAGAACGGACTCTGCTACAAAGATTGCCAACCACTCCTCTTGGTAACAAAATCACCCTGGCACGTCGAGGCACGGCAAATATAATTGGAGAACTACTGAAAGAGGGGCAACCGCAGTTATTTGAAGTTTGCCTGAACAACCCCCAGCTTAAAGAGGCGGCAATTTATCAATTTCTCCGTGGGGCGACTGCCAGTGCAGAAACCATCTCGATGGTTGCCCGGCACAATCGTTGGCATCAACGCCCGAATCTTCGCTTGGCAATTCTGAAGAACCCCAAAACCCCAGAAATCTGGTTCACCCTCTGGCTACCGAAAATCCACCTGCATGTTCTGAAGCAATTGGCTGTCAGTTGCCGATCAAACCCGGCGCAGAAGCATTTATTTGAGGTAGAATTGAAAAATCGTGGTGGGATCTAATTTGCAGAAATTTTTCGGTGACTCTTTTCTGAGTTGCGAACCTTTTACCGGCTAAAAAGCTTTGGTCTGGTAATTATCCATTCCAGCGATCAGACACTTTTCGCCTTTTCCACAACTGGTCAATATTTCTTATTTTTATTCCAATCCTTAGCCTAACCTAAATTTTATTAACATATTTCAATTTATTTATTTTATTAGTTTTTGTTTTTGTGTATAGCAACTAATGCGATGATAGGCTTATGATAATAGAGGTTTAAAGATGCTGACAAACTAATTGTTTCCATCAGTGAAGAATTCGATGAAGCCGAAGAACATCTGGAAACATTTATAAACACCCTGGCAGGAGAACAAAATGAGCTTTAGCAGAAAAGATCTCTTCTTAATCTTCTTAGTTCTACTGGCCTTGGCCGTTGC
This sequence comes from Desulfuromusa sp., assembly GCA_021647765.1. Classification (GTDB taxonomy): domain Bacteria; phylum Desulfobacterota; class Desulfuromonadia; order Desulfuromonadales; family Geopsychrobacteraceae; genus Desulfuromusa. The sequence goes on from JAKIUD010000006.1 coordinate 66,700, forward strand.
GTCATTACCGGTGCAAGCTGCTAAAATGAAATGCTTGATCTTGATCTCGAATCGCTGATGCAAATTCAGATCACTTCTGCAGGACGTAAGGCACAGAATCTCTCTGACGTTCCAGCAGCAGTTTATGTGATCAGCCAGGAGGACATTCATAATTATGCAGTCACATCAATTCCGGAAGCTTTGCGAATGGTTCCCGGGCTGCAGGTTGCACGGATCAGTTCCAGCAAATGGACCATTACTGCACGTGGATTCAATGGGACATTTGCCAACAAGCTACTTGTTCAGATCGATGGACGAAGCATTTATGCATCTTCCTATTCAGGCGCCTACTGGGATGTACAAAATGTTCTGCTGGAAGACGTTGATCGAATTGAAATCATTCGCGTTCCCGGCGCAACCCTTTGGGGCGCTAATGCAGTCAACGGCATCATCAACATCATCACCAAACAATCTTCTGACACCCTGGGCGGACTGGTCAGTCTCGGGAGCGGAAACCACGAAAAGTTACTGGCAACTCTCCGCTATGGTTCTCAATTATCCAGTGACGCTTATGGGCGTTTTTATCTCACTCGTCACGAACAGGACTCATACAATTTTTTACATGATGGAACAGATTCGTATGATAGTTGGGAGGCAACCAGTGGTGGTTTTCGCTTTGACGGAGATCTGGGGTTGAAAGACTCCTGGATCCTGCAGGGAGACTACTACAACAACAGCACAAACCAGCGCGTGGATACCTTGACCTGGAAATTTTAAGGGCGAGTAATGATGCAACGTTTCATCGTCATATTGATGTTTAGTCTGGTTATAGCCACAGGCTCTCAGGCCGCCTCTGCCCCCGGTGAATATCAGGTCAAGGCAGCCTACATCTATAACTTCGCCAAATTTATCCATTGGCCCGATAGCGCCTTCAGTGATGCCAAGGCACCTCTAGTGATTGGGGTGCTCGGGACAAACGACTTTGACGGGGAGCTAAAACCTTTAACTGGCAAAAAGATACGCAACAGAGTGATTGAAATAAAGTATTTCAAAACTCACCAGAAAGTAAAAAATTCCCAGCTCCTCTATATCAGCAAATCAGAAGAAAAAAATCTTCAACAAATCCTCAAGGAATTGATTCCTCAACCTATCTTGACCGTTGGCGAAACTCAATATTTTGTTGAATTTGGCGGAATCATCCAATTTGTCACTAAACGGGATCGGCTGCGTTTTTCCATCAATCTGGATGTTGCCCAAAACAATAATATTCAGATTGAAGCTCAACTTCTCTCTTTGGCTGCCAAAGTGGTGAAGGGAAAGTACTCGCTTTAAAAAAATCAATCCTTGAATCAGGAATATATCAGGCGGATGGTCAGCAGATCGCATTTTTTTCGAGAGGTTCCAACAATTCGAAAGGTCAAGAAAAGAGCATTCTTAATCCTGAACTGATACAGCGGGAATATCGATTTTATGGAGATCATATTGGCATTTTACAGCCGATAATTCTGGATGGTGAAAAAATCGGACAGCTTTACCTGAAATCCAGCATGAGCGACCTTTACGACAATCTGGCCCAGTCCGGGTTCTATACTCTGGTCATTGTCTGTGGCGGATTAATCATCGCCACACTTCTGGCCAATTGGCTGCAGAACATCATTACCAAACCAGTTATACAACTGGTTTGGTAATGATAAAAGGTGACCAGACCAAAAGTGATGAATTGATCACCCAATACAGCATGGATAAAGAAACGACGACGTTTAACGCTAAAGTCCTTCTGGCTGAAGACAATCTGGTGAACCAGCAAGTAGCCAAAGGGGTTTTACGTAAACTTGGCTGTCAGGTTGATTTAGCGATTAACGGGACGGAAGCGGTTTCTTTAATGGAGACCAGTTCCTATGATATTGTTTTCATGGATTGTCAGATGCCACGGATGGATGGTTATGCAGCCACGGGTGAAATTCGACGGATGGAATTGGAAACTAAAGACAGTAACCGCACCCCGATTATTGCTCTGACGGCCAATGCCTTAAGTGGCGACCGCGAAAGATGTCTGGCGGCAGGGATGGATGATTATATCAGTAAACCGTTTAGGAAAGATCGCATTACAGAGATTCTAACCCGCTGGCTGACTGCTCAGCTGCAAGTTGTCGAAAAACAGACTCCACCACAAAATGCCCCTGCCCCCACAGTTGATTCTGAAGTCGCAGGAACTGACATCATTGACCAGAGAGCGCTTGAAAACATCCGAACCCTGCAAGCGGAAGGAGCTGAAGATATTATCATTATCCGCTGGTACAACTGGGCAATTCGAAGCCAGATCGACCAAGTGAGAAAGGTCGCCAAAACTGTCAAAAATCATTGGAACGGAATTCTGGCCTGATTCGACAGCAAACTGACAAACGGATTTATCGAGGCAATCAACGGTCTCATTCAATCGGCTAAAAGAAGAGCCCGAGGATACCGGTCAGCCAAGAATCTGATCAACATGGCCTACCTCATTGCGGGTAAGCTGGATTTCAGGCTACCCACTTGAAACAGCGAGGAGCCATATTTTGACCAGTCATCAGGATGCAGCAATTATTAAAGCGATTATCGCTATGGCACAGAGTATGGAGATTAAAGTCATTGCTGAGGGGATTGAGGAAAAAGAACAATTTAACCTGTTGCAAAAGATGGGTTGCACCTATGGACAGGGATTTCTGTTCAGCCCGGCTGTTCCACCGGAAACATTTGCACAGATGATTAAAAATGGTGCTCCACTGTTACAAAATTGACAGTTTTCTTAGAAAAAATACATATCAAGAGCGATTAGACTTGCAATCTGAAGCCATCCATATATGATTATATCTTAATCTTAAAAAACTAATTCTTCGCCCTTTTGTACGAATAGGTTTAATAATGATTGATAACCAAATTCAAGTATTGATAGCAGAAGAGATCACCCTTCCCTCGCCACCAGCGATTGCGGTGCAGATTCTTAATACCGTTCAAAAAGAGGATGCTGCGTTAGGTGAGCTGGTAAAAATCATCTCCGCCGACCCGGCATTGACGGGAAAAATGCTTCAGCTTGCTAATTCCGGTTTTTATGCGATAAAAAATGAAGTAACCAGCATAGACCGGGCACTCTCCGTGCTCGGCACCAATGTTATAAAAAATATAGCCCTTTCATTTGTTATCGCTACAGATTTACATGAAGAAAAACAAACTGGTTTCGATTTCGACGATTATTGGCGTCGCTCTGTTACTTCTGCAGTTGCTGCAGATCTTTTAACTCAGCAACTGGGTCAAAAAGATGATGATATCTTTGTCACGGCACTGCTGCACAACATCGGAATGCTGGCCATCTTCATGCACAAAAGAGATGAATACAGTGAACTACTTCACGAATCCTGCATGTCCGACCAGTCACTTATCGCTCTTGAACAGAGTAAGTACAACTTTGACCATCAACAAGTCGGCATGACATTAATACAGAAGTGGGGTTTACCAAGAAGTATTTCGGATCCAATCGGTTACCACCACAATCCGGATTCAGCCCTGGGAAACGACCAGAAAACTGCTCAAATTCTTTATTTTGCCGATCAATTTGCTGCTATTTACAATGAGACCGATACTGCTGAAAAAGTACGTTTATTGCAGGGCGAACTGGCAGAACAGTATTCCCTGACCTCAGACCAGATCCGCTCGCTGTTGGATGATGTCGCAGAAAAAAGTGTTGAGATTCTGAAAACATTTGAAATTGAACCGGGTGACATGAAACCCTATTCAGAAATGCTCCAGAAAGCCAATGAAGAACTGGGTCGGCTGAATCTATCTTACGAACAGCTTGTCATAGAATTGAAGGAAGCCAAGGCGAAATCAGACCGTCTGGCAAATGAGTTGAGGGATGCAAATTTACGCCTCAACGACCTGGCTTATACGGATGCCCTGACCGGTCTCTACAATCACCGTTATTTTCAGGATAATTTGAGCAGCGAATTATTGAGAGCCAGTCGCTACCACTCTTCGCTTTCACTTATTATTTTCGATATTGATCACTTCAAAAAAGTTAATGATACTTATGGGCATCCAGCAGGGGATGAGGTTCTTAAGAAGATTTCAAAAGCAGTTCAAAAAATCGTTCGACCAAGTGATATCGTTGCCCGTTATGGTGGTGAAGAATTTGCAGTTATTCTGCCTGAAACAGATATCACCGGAGTCAAGGTTTTTGCAGCACGACTCAGACGTTGTGTGGAGGGAGTTATAACTACAGTAGACGAACAACAGATCATGGTAACAATCAGTGTGGGGGGGACAACTTTTAGTCCAGAGCAATCCGAAACCAGCAAAAACATATTGATCCAGACTGCCGATCGCGGACTCTATATCTCCAAGGAAAACGGTCGTAATCAGGTCACAATTCTGGCAACCGAAAATGCTCCCTCACCCTAAAAATCATTATATGGAATTGTCATGCAAACAAATGAGGATTATCAGCGTATACAGCAATTGATCGAAAATGAACTAAACTTCCCCTCTCCACCAGCAATTGCAGTGAAAATTCTCAACGCTGTCCAGGAAGATGATGCCGCGCTGGTCGAACTGGGAGAAATAATCTCTACAGATCCGGCCTTAACAGCAAAAATGCTCCAAGTTGCTAACTCCTCCTTCTTTGCTTGCAATGGTGAAATCACCTGTATCAATCGGGCTATGTCTGTACTCGGCACAAATATTATTAAAAATATAGCACTCTCTTTTGTTATTGCAGCCGAACTGAATGAAAACGGCAATATTGGTTTCAATTATGATGATTTCTGGAAACGCTCAGTTACAGCTGCAATTTCTGCAGAGTTGCTGTCCAAAACAGTGCAGTTCAAAAATGACGATATTTTTGTCACCGCATTGCTCCAGGATATCGGTATGCTGGTCATTGCCATGACGAAAGGGGACGAATACAACCGCCTACTTAAAGAATCTCGTGGATTAGATGCCAGCCTTATTCATTTGGAAAAAAAACTGTACGGATTTGATCACCAGCAAGTTGGCTATGCCTTGTTGTTGAACTGGCGCATACCTGAGTCTATTTCCGAACCGATTCTCTATCATCACCATCCAGAAAATGCTCCGGAAAACTACCGAAAATCAGATGAACTACTTAATTTTGGTCAACAACTAGCCTCTATTTACAACGAATCACAAACCTCTGAAAAAGCACGTCTTCTCCAGAAAAAACTCACTGAACATTTTGACATTGATGAATCTCAGGCAGCTGCACTTCTTGATGATGTTGCCACCCGAAGTTGTGAAATCCTAAAAACCTTTGAGCTTGACCCTGGCGAAATAATGCCCTATTCAGTCTTACTCCAGGAAGCAAATACAGAATTGGGGAAACTGAGCTTAAGTAACGAACAGATGATTCTGGAAATGCGGGAGGCAAAAGAGAAAGCAGAAAAACTTGCGCAGGAACTACAGGACGCCAATACCCGGTTAAAAGAACTGGTTTATCGTGATGGCCTGACAGGTCTCTATAATCATCGCTATTTTCAGGAATCATTAGGAAATGAACTTGCCAGAGCGACCCGCTATCATTCATCAGTTTCGCTAATTTTATTTGATATCGATTTTTTCAAAAAAGTTAATGATACTTATGGCCATCCTGCAGGAGACCTGGTGCTGATGAATCTTGCCAGTGCGGTCACCAGCGCAGTTCGACCCTGTGATATTGTTGCCCGGTATGGCGGAGAGGAGTTTGCTGTTATCCTTCCGGAAACCAGTGCTGCTGGAGTTAAGGTCTTTGCTGCTCGTCTCAGGCGCTGTGTTGAAGGGATTGCAACTTTAGTAGACGGTCAGCTGATCTACGTCACCGTCAGCGCCGGGGCAACAACCTTCAATAAGGAGAGTTCCAAGATCACCAAGAATATATTAATTGAAACGGCTGATCGTGGGCTATATATATCCAAAAATAATGGCCGGAATCAGGTGACGGTACTAGAGCCAGAGGTATTTACCGACTAAGCAGATCGATCGGGAAATAATCCTCCACCCTCTGCAATCACTGGATACTTTAAAGTTGGCATGTTATTTTGTAAAATCTTCCATCAGGAAGGGAATATTTAAGGGGAGGAATATTCATTTTCCATGTCGATCAACACCACCGAAAAATACCGGATTATCAATTCTGAAGAGGGTCTCCTCCTCCAGTTATCTGGTAATTGGCGCTTCCAAGACGGCATTCCTGATATAGACCGACTACTTAAACAACTCCTCAGCACAAAACCTGAAGAACTCGCTTTCGACTGCCGTCAGCTTGGAAACTGGGATAGTGGGCTAATGACCTTCCTGGTCAGACTGATCAACAATTGCAAAGAGAATAATATCCAAACCCTTCAGGAAACTCTCCCCATAGGAGTCCAAAAACTACTCCGATTATCATTTGCCGTTCCTGAACGCAAAGTGACCCGCCGGGAGATTCTAGGGCAACCGGTTCTTGCTAAGATTGGTAACGTGACCATCGAAATGCACCGTAACTGGAATGATCTACTGGCATTTGTCGGAGAGTTATTTTACGGTTTTTTAAATTTCTTACGCGGCCGGGTACGTTTCCGCTATTCGGATCTCTTTTATCAGATTGAATGTGCTGGCCCGTCAGCTTTGATGATTATTACCCTGATCAGTATTCTCGTCGGAATAATCCTCGCCTTTGTTGGTGCAGTACAATTACGATTATTTGGAGCTGAAATATTTGTCGCCAATCTGGTTGGTCTGGGCATGGCTCGTGAAATGGGAGCGATGATGACAGCTATTATTATGGCTGGACGGACAGGTGCTGCTTACGCTGCACAACTTGGAACTATGCAGGTTAACGAAGAGATTGATGCGTTTAAAACAATGGGTATTTCTCCCATCGAGTTTCTGGTTTTCCCGCGCTTGCTTGCTCTTATCATCACCATGCCATTGCTGTGTATTTATGCGGATTTCATGGGAATCATCGGCGGCGCCATTGTCAGTGCAACGATGCTTGACATTTCTTTTTTTCAATATTTCCAACAGATCCAGGGGTTTGTTCCACCGATCCACTTCATCATCGGGATTGTTAAAGCGGGGGTCTTTGGCATCCTCATCGCCACCGCTGGTTGTTTCCGTGGTCTACAATGTGGACGCAGCGCTTCAGCGGTCGGTTTTGCCACAACCAGTGCCGTTGTTACATCAATCGTTTTGATCATCGTTGCAGATGCTATCATTACTATTCTCTGCCAGTTGCTAGGAGTCTGATGATGGTAGGTTCTCCCCATCTGGATATCCGCAACCTGACCATGGCTTATGGTGAACTAGTTATCCAGGAAAATATCAATTTTACGGTCAATCATGGGGAAGTTTTTATCATAATGGGGAGCAGTGGTTGTGGAAAAAGCACCCTGCTCCGGCACTTGGTCGGATTAATAGAGCCGTCCTTTGGTGATATTTTTGTTAACGGGATTAACCTGTGGAAAGCAGCGCTTGAAGAACGTAACCAAATTATCAGTCGCAACGGTGTCCTCTATCAAGGAGGGGCGCTCTGGAGCTCTATGACTCTGGCAGAAAACATTGCTCTGCCATTGACCGAATACTCAGAGTTGAACCAAAAACAGATACAGGAAGTGATTTCCTATAAACTATCATTGGTTGGTCTAGCCGGCTTTGAGGATTATTACCCCTCAGAAATCAGTGGTGGAATGCGCAAACGAGCCGGACTGGCAAGAGCCATGGCACTTGATCCGGATATCCTGTTTTTTGACGAACCCTCTGCTGGGCTTGATCCGGTCAGTTCACGATTACTTGATGATCTCATTCTGGAATTACGTGATAGCCTTGGTGCAACTGTGGTGATAGTAAGCCATGAACTGGCAAGTATTTTTACTGTCGGAGACAATTCGATCTTTCTTGATCCTGACGAAAAAACTATTATCGCTTCGGGGTCACCAAAAGAATTGTTAAAAAAATCATCTGACCCCCGTGTTTTGAACTTTCTAACCCGGAAAACCTGATAATAGAATCCAGGGGATCCATGAATTGCGCCAGCCTAACCAAGTATTGCAGTAAACTCGATGAGATGGTCTCCCCCGCTTCACTCATCGGCGTCAATGCGCCATGATGGTAATCAATCATTCCATCAACAGAAACGAGAGGAGACCACCATGAAGATTACCACTATCGGTTTAGAC
>JAKIUD010000073.1 GCA_021647765.1 Desulfuromusa sp.
CCTGGAGGAATAAAGAAATCTATCATTCAATGTGGATAAACGATAATGTAGTGCCAGACGATGTTTTTTTGACGTGGAACTAGTTGATATTGCGAGGTTTATTTTTTTGGGTGTTAAACATGGGCTAAGATCAAAAATAACAATTCATAAACACAAAAAGGGCAGCCAATTGGCTGCCCTTTTTGTGTTTGGGCTGATCTGCTAAATTTATTTATCTGGAACCTCTTGCAAAATTCGTCATCCTCGTGAAAACGAGGATCCAGTTTTTGATTAACCCAGAAAACCTCTGGATTCGTGCCTACGCGGGAGTGGCGGTCACGAATGGTACCAGTTTAAGCAGTATAGCAGTAAACTTGGGGCTATCCCCAGACCCATCGAGGGCTGTCCCGATTTTGCTGCCATTTACCCTTAAGCTAGCACTATTCCTGTTGCAGTTGAGCTTTTGAGTAAACCCCTTCAACCGCACATTCTTCGTCGGCATCAGGGATAGACAGGGTGGCTGTCCCATCCTCGTTCATCTGCAAACTGGCCTGCATATTCTCCACCAGAGTCAAACAGTCATTGGTATTCAATGCCATATTTTTACCCACGATTCTATACCAGTTGTCATCTTCTCGAGTGACTCTTATTGGGTATCTCCCAGGCTCCAGTTCCGTTTGTCCGTAAATCATCGTCACATCACATTTGCCCCCGGATTTCTTGAATGTAATTTCCCCACTGTCACCATCCATACGCAAGAGCACCACCGCCGCTTCAGCACTCTCAAAACAGTATTCGGCCTGAATATACATTTGATCTGTTTCTGCCCAATACAAGTTGCCCCCTTTTTGCACAACTTTAACTTCATACTCCACTGCAAATACAGAGGATGAAACCATCAGGAGAACTAACAGAACCACTGCCATATTTTTCATATTCGACTCCCATTCAGCTAAAAAAAACAGCCATAATTGTCTTCATCAAGTGCCTTTATTATGGTTTCCAGTTTTTTTGCCTCCCCCTTTTTTATATCAAAGCTCGATTAAATCACCATCATTAGCCGCATCCAGCTCTAGCTGATCAATGCGTTTCAGCATCTCAGATCCCATGTGGGTCAACAGCAACTTGCGACAACTCAAACGGTTTCTCTTGCTCAGCAGGGTAAAATAATCGAGATGCGCAGGAACTGGCTGATCATAGGCAGAACATTCTGCAATGAGCAAATCACTTCCCTGCGCCAGCGGAATCAGGTTATCAGTCCATTCGGTGTCACCCGTATAGCTGATAACCTTTCCAAAAATCTCAACGCGTAATCCGTAGACATGTTGACTGCTACCATGTTTAACCTGAAAGGATTCGATTTTCGCGGAATTTACCTGCACCGGTTTTTTGGGATCAAGCAACCGATATTCAATTGGAAAAGTCGATTTTCCCCCGATCATTCCTGGGTAAAGTGCCTCAGCAGCAGCTTCAACCCGCTGCTGTAATCCCGGTGGACCGATCAAAACCAAAGGCCTGATCCGCTGGCTGAGATATTTTCCTTCTAGCAGCAAATAGGGAATTCCACCAAAATGATCACCGTGAAGATGACTGATAACAACGGTATCAATTTCAGAAGGGATCACCCCACAGCGCTGCATACCAATCAAACTGGAGCATCCGCAATCGAGGAGAAGCTGTTCACCAGCAGCAGCAAGATGAAAACAGCTATTGAGCCGTCCACCACTTCCAAAGGCGTCTCCAGTACCGACACAGTTGAGAATAACCGAAGTGCTTGCCATACTCATTTCACCTTTCTTGCCCAAATAAACCAATGGCAACTGGCTGACAATTCCATTTTCAACACTATTTACTAACAAACGTGATATTATGGCAAAAAATAAATAGTGACAATAAAAAGACCTTGCAAAACCCGTTAAAGTCCAGAGACCGTCATTCCCGCGTAGGCGGGAACCCAGAGGTTTCCTGGACTCATCAAAAAGCTGGATCCCCGTTTTCACGAGGATGAGGACTTTTGTAAGCAGCTCAATACATTAACATTTTTGCACCTGCAAAAGCTTATCTGCTTTTAACTTGGTTTGCCATGCCTGAAGATTCTTTGCACATAATTTATGCCCTTGCTGTTATCTTGATTGCCTCCCTGATTGGCGGTCGTTTTGCAGCTTTCTGTCGAATCCCCCGTGTGACAGGTTATCTGCTGGCCGGATTGTTGGTTGGACCCTCTTTTGCCGAACTATTCAACCTTCCGCAACTGATTTCTCATTCTGCTCTGGAAGAGTTAAGACTGATTTCAGACGTTGCCCTGGCATTAATTCTGATGAATATCGGTGGACAGTTACGCACCGAAAACCTGCGCCGCTGGAAACAGCGTATCCTCATCTTTTCACTGACCGAAGTAATACTTACCGGCGTATTGGTCGGAATTTCCATTTTTGTCGTCAATCAGTTCATCGTTCAACAAACAGTAGCAGGTTTGAGCCTTGGAAAAACCTCTCTGTTATTTGGCATGTTTACCGGAACCATCAGCATTGCCACTGCTCCGGCAGCCACCTTGATGGTAGTGCGTGAATATGAAGCGGAAGGACCGATCACCCGACTCGTGTTAACACTGGTCAGCTTAAATAACCTGTTTTCGGTCTTTGTCTTTTCGATCGCAGTACAATTACTGGTTTCCCCCGGTGGAGGGTTCGGATCAATTGCCTATCAGCTCAGCGTTCCTCTCCTTCTTGGTGGTGGCTTCGGCCTTGTTATGTCACTCTGCGCGCAACACATGGAGTTACCCAGCGAGTATAAACTCCTGCTGCTTGGTGGAGTGACAGCAGTTGCTGTTATCAGCCGTGTACTTGGACTGGAGCCGCTGCTATCCTGCCTTGCATTAGGGATGGTTTTGGCCGATAGTTCACCGCGTTGGGAACGACTGGTTAAAGCCCTGAACGAAATTGATTACCCTCTTTATGTAACCTTTTTTGTCCTCGCTGGTGCCAATCTCCATATTGGCACCCTAGCACATATCGGCCTGCTCGGTGTCACCTATGTTTTAGCCAGAACCTGTGGAAAGCTGGTTGGAGCCTCTCTCGGTGCACAGATGGGAAAATTTGGACAACGGGAACAAACCTATGTTGGTATGACTTTACTTGCCCAGGCCGGAATGGCTATCGGGCTTGCAACAACCCTCTCCAAACAGTGGCCAGAAGGGGGCAAACTGGTCGAAACAATCATCCTCGGTTCTGTGGTGATCTTTGAGTTAATCGGTCCGTTGGCGGTTCGCTTCGGATTGGTCAAATCGGGCGAGGTTCCACTTCTCTCATTACTACGAAAGCGCGCGCCACAAAGTGGTATGGAAGGGCTGCATAGTGTTGCCAACCATTTTCGTAACAATCTCGGTCTGCCTGCTGGACACAAGCTGGAAAATCCAGGGGACATCCTGGTTCGCCATGTGATGCGGCACAATGTTGAGACCATCCACCATGCTACCCCATTTCAAGAACTTCTAAATATTATTGCTCACAGCCGCTACGACCGCTTTCCGGTTGTTGATGATGATCAAAATTTTGTTGGAATTATCAACTATACCGAAATTCGCAATCTGCTCTTTGATCAATCCCTCTCGGGATTACTGGTTGCCCGTGACCTGGTTTCAGCACCACACCACTCTATACCTCCCGATATCCCCCTCCGCGATGCATTGAAAACTTTCCAAAAAAAACGTAATATCAGTTACTTCCCGGTTATCGATCCGGATGAGCCAAAAAAACTCCTCGGCATTCTCAGTCAAAATGACGTCCTTGCCGCATTCCGACGACTGAATCTGGAAGAATAAAAAAGCAGGATGACCTTAAGTGGCCACCCTGCTTTTTCGATCACAATTATCAAACTGATGAGTATTTCCCCTCCCCTTGTGGGAAGGGATTAAGGGGAGGGGGGCATTTATGGTGACCCACCCTCACCCCAGCCCTCTCCCATCAAGGGAGAGGGAGGTTAATTATGAACTTTTCCCCAGATACTTTTTTGCGGCAGTCGCTTGAGCTGAATCGGGATATTCTTCAATCAACTTCTGCATTGTCGTTCTGGCATTTTCACCATCGCCCAACGCGTTGAATGCCAAAGCCTGTTTCAACATGGCCGCGGAAGCCTTCGGGTGAGATGGATACTTACTGATAACGTCCTGAAATTGCAGAATTGCCATTTCATACTTCTTTTCACCATAAAAGGCCTCTCCGATCCAATAAAGGGCATTGACATATAAGTCATGCTCCGGATACTGGTTGACAAAGGATTCCAGTTGTTTACGACCCTGGGCAAACTGTTGCTGATTACGAATCAAGTCGAGAGCCTCTTGGTAGGTCTGTTCAGCAGTCAACTCAGGTTGACTTTCCGGCACCGGTTGTTGCCCTGTGGTTCCCCCTCTGGCAACCTGTTGTTCCAATTCATCAACCCGGTTTGTGAGAGAAGTCAACTGCATCCCCAGATCATCTTTGATCAGCTGCAGCTCATCAGCCAACGCCCGGTTATCCTGACCTAAGTCATCCATTCGACCATTAACCGACTGAATTTCTACCCGTAAATTATCAAGACCGGCGAGTAGTTCAGCACCCTGGCGCTGCCGAATATCTCCACTTATTGCTTCTGCCTGAGCGATCTCCGCCTTCTGTACTTCTAATTGTGCCAGACGGCGCTTCATCTCTTCCAGATCCATATCCATCCGCAATTGATCCTGGCTTGGTGGTAGACACCCGACCAGCAACAACAAACTCGACAATATTAATAGAAAGCGCATTGGATTTCCTCCCGGGAACCTGAAACAAAAAGAGCCGCCCATTTAACTGCTGAGCGGCTCCGATTAATTCATATCTACAGATTAACGCTTAACTTTAAAATTAGCACGACGGTTTTTAGCCCAAGCTTCCTTGGTATGGGCAGGATCAATAGGCATCTCTTCACCGTAAGAGATAACGCTCATACGATCAGCGGCAACACCAAGAGAAACCAGATAATTCTTGGCCGCTAAAGCACGCTTCTCACCCAGAGCCAGGTTATACTCGTCGGAACCACGCTCATCACAATGTCCTTCGATTAAAACTTTGACTGCTGGTGCAGCTCTAAGCAACCCGGCATTGCTTACCAGAATACTTTTGGCGGCAGGAGTCAAAATATACTGATCGAAGTCAAAATGAATCCGGGCAAGCCCCTTGGAGGCAGCACGCTCAGCAGCTCTTGCAGCAGCGGCAGCATCATAAGCATTTGTTGCAGTATCAGTAACAGCTTGTTCAGTAACAGCGGCAGGTTGCTGCTGCGTCATTTCAACCTGAGTTGACTCAGGGGCTGCCACTGGTTGCTCAACAACTGGCTTTTTAGCACAGCCTGAAGCCAGCAGAGTCAGGACACAGAGCATCACCAGCAGACGGGTAATGGTTAATTTTGGCATAATCAGTTACTCCTTTCGCATTTGCGATCAATTTTAAAAAATGTTTTTTTTACAACTCAAGGCATTATACAGAAGCTTGGCGTAAAAACAATACCCCTTTACATTGTTACCAGCGATCTGACCATGCGGGATGGGAATCATTACCTCCCCGTGCCGAAATTTTTCTACCTCCCGTCCCGTCCGCCCGCATAATCCAGATCGACTTTTCTCCTCCCAGATCATTGGAATAGATCAGAAACCGTCCATCCGGGCTCCACCGCGGATGTTCTTTGCTCCCTTTACCAAAAGTCAGCTGACGCTCATCTGTTCCATCCTCACGAATGGTAAAAACATTAAAAACCCCGTTATCCATACGGGAGAAGGCAATTTTATCCCCCTTTGGACTCCATGCCGGAGTTGCATTGTACTTTCCTTCAAAGGTCAAACGGGTCACATCCAGGGAATGAATATCGACAATAAATATATTGGGATTACCGCGTCGATCAGAAACAAAAGCGATCTTGTTCCCTTTCGGGCTCCAGGATGGATCGACATCAATACTGTAGTGATTGGTTAAACGGCGATGAATTGTTCCATCTGTGCCAAGTAGATAAATTTCCGAATTTTTATCTTTTGACAGCGTCAGTGCAATCTCGCGACCATCCGGGCTGTAGCGACCGCCAATATTCAGTCCCGGCTTGAGCGACAAACGTGATTCGCGACCGGTATAAATTTCTTTACGGAAGAGATCAGGGTTTCCTTTACTGTAAGAGGTAAAAATCAGCTCTTTTCTGGTTGGTGAAAAATCCGGATTGAGGACAATAGAGCGATGGTTGGTCATCTGTATTGGATGGTATCCATCAACATCCATTAAATAGAGTTCCTTGTAACCGGTTCGTTTGGAAATATAAGCAATTTTAGAAGCAAATGGCCCCTTCTCTCCGGTTAAGCTTTTCAGGATCTGATCGGCAAAAGTGTGGGCGATTTTACGTACGTCAGTCAATTTACCAACATAACGTCGCCCGGTTAGTAATCGCTGGGTGATGACATCAAAAAGGCGCAATTCAATCGTCACCCTTCCTGCGGTCACACGATAACCACCCTTAATCAATGCTTCAGATCCAAGCATCCGCCACTGGTTAAAATCGATATCGTTCCTGCGCAAACCCAACTTATCGGCATCACCTAAAAAGGCAGCGGGATCAACCATATCAAATAACCCGGACAAGTCCAGATCTCCCAGCAGAACTTGCTGAAACTCCGTTGCTATTGCCGGCTGTGCCGCACCCACTCCCATTGGTAACAAACGGGTCATAGCAAGAGGAATCGTCTGCTCACCCGGCGCACTGATTTCAATCCTGGCAGCAAAAGCGACAGAAAAAGGTAAACACAGAAGAATTATGAGAAGAACGCCTATTTCAAAAGTTTTCATGATTTATCCAACATGTCCTTAAGATTAAAGATAATATGAAACTCCATTGATTCTGGAAGTGGTTGGCTCAATTGCCTTGATTTTGTTATTGCTCGGATCAAGGATTCGTCAAAAACACTGTTCCCTGACTTTTTCAAAAATTTGTAGTGGAGCAATGTTCCATGAGCATTATAAAACAACTTCACCTCCGCTTCCGGGCTACCAGCAGCCTGATACTTGGAAAAACTCCACTGTTTTTGAATGAATTCCTGGACAAAAGCCACAGCACTGACGCCCGCTTGATCACCCTTGCCATCCATCATTCCAACTGGAGCATCTGTCGTTGGAGATTCAATGTTGCTACTTTCTGCAATAGCAGCCGCTCTCAGAGCTGCGAGCTTATCTTTTCGAGCCTGTTCACTTGCTTTTTGCTTCTGCGCCGCACGCATTTTTTTTAATCGTGCCTCTAACGCACTTTCCTGAGCTTTACTAACAGCGGGTTTTGGCTGCGGCTTCTTTTTTACCGGCGCTGGCTTCGGAGCAGATTTTGGTTCAGGCTTGGGCTTCACCGGTTCTGGTTTCGGCTCTGGTTTCGGTTTCGGTGGTATCGGCTTAGGTTCCGGTTTCGGCTTGACTGGAACCGGTTTCGGTTTCGGGGGAATCGGAACTGGTTTCGGTTTGACAGCCGGTTTGGGTTCAGGCTTTGGTTTGGGCTTAACCGCCGGTTTCTGTTTCACCGGAGCTGCTTCAGGTCGCCCCGCCTGGGGGTTCTTAACGATTTTATTAACCAGATTAACCCGATAGACAGGTGGCTTTTCAATTTCATGTTTGGGAAAGAGGGGAGTATAGTAGAGAATCGGCACCAGCAGATGGAGCAACACCGAAATCAGCAGCATCTGTTTGAATCCAGGTTCAAACACTGACTGTAATTGCTGCCAGCGTTGTTTACGTGAAGATTCCATGGGTTAGCCGTTATTCCTCGGGAAGGCGGGTCACCATTCCGAGCTTTTCTACCCCGGCTTTTTTTACTGCCGCCATCACCTTAACAACTCGACCGTAAGGAACATTCTCATCTGCTTCGAGGAAAACTTCTCGATCTGGCTTCCCTTTTAATGCCTGCTGAATCACTGGTCCCAGTTTCGACAGCTGATCAATCTTCGCCTTCCCAATTAAAATCTGTCCGTTTTTTTGCAGTGTAATCACCAGTGGTTCCTGCTGCACTGGCAACCCCGGAGCTTCAGCAACTTCAGGCAGAGCAACCTCTACCCCCTGATCAAGCATCGGTGCCGTAACCATAAAAATAATCAACAGAACCAACATGACATCAACAAAAGGAGTCACATTGATCTGGGACATACTACTGCGCCGCGCGCTGGATGGACGTCCTACTTCCATCTAGTTTCCTCGCTCCATCCGTTCAACAATGTTCAAAAATTCTTGACTGAAGTTGTCCATCTCACCAATCAGAATATTAACTTTGTTGAGAAAATGGTTGTAACCCATAACCGCAGGAATCGCTGCTGCCAGACCAATTGCAGTGGCAATTAAAGCTTCAGAAATACCCGGAGCAACTACGGCAAGAGAGGCGCTACCCGTTGTGCCGATCCCGTGGAAGGAGTTCATAATCCCCCAAACCGTTCCAAACAAACCGATAAACGGAGCGGTGGAGCCAGTTGTTGCCAGAAACGTCAGATATTTTTCCAACCGTTGCGTCTCCTGGGTTGTGGCACGTCGCAATGCACGACCCACCATCTCCGTCGGATCCATCTTTGAAGAAAAATCACTTGGTTCGATCGAATCAGAACTTTTCTTTTTCAATTGCAACATCTCATGGTAACCCTCGCGAAACAGGGTAGCGATCGGGGAATGGTTGAACTCCTTGATCCCCTGTCCAACCAGGTCAAAACGTTTTTTCTTCCAGAAAAAATCGAGAAAACGATCCGACTGCTTGATTGCTCTCTGAATGGTTGAGACTTTATAAAAGATGATGGCCCAAGACACGAGCGAAAAATAGAGCAGAATCAGCAGCACCAATTTGACAACCGGGCCAGCATTTAAAACAAGATCCAGCAAAAGCTTTCTCCTTTGAGAGGGTGCACACACAAAGCACCAGCAGAAATTAAAGTAACGTCCAGATTATCCGGTAGCTGTCAGAGCAAGTCAAGATGTAGACTGATATCAGCCCCATTTGAACATAAACTGTTAAGTAAACCAGTTGACATAAGAGCAACTTTAAATGTTTCAAGAAAAGTGATTCTCCCCCCTGAGTTTCTAAAATGTTACTTTTATCTTGTTCTTATCGGGAGTTATCCACTTTTTCCACAGGGTTATCCACGTCGTGGTTGTTTTGCCCCTCAATCATGGCATAAGCAGAATGGTTATGGATCGATTCGAAATTCTCACATTGAATTTTAAACCAACGGATCCGTTCAACACTCCGCAGCTTTTCAGTAACTGCACGCACCATATCCTCGACAAACATCGGATTATCATAAGCCTGCTCGGTGACCGCCTTTTCATCCTCACGCTTGAGCAGGGCATAAACCGGGCAACTGGCACATTCTTCGATCCACTGGATCAGGTCTTCCAACCAGACATGACCTGAGTAGGTGATATGTACAGTCACATTACTCCGCTGGTTGTGAGCTCCCCGATCGCTGATCTCTTTAGAACAGGGGCACAGAGAAGTAACAGGAACTTTCACTTCCAGAGAAAACTTAAAATCTTCATCCTTCGTGCCGATCATCCGACATTGATATTCGAGTAAACTGTGGGCTCCGGAAACGGGTGCCTGTTTTTTGATGAAGTAGGGAAAATCAAGTTCCAGATGGGCGCGACTGGCACCAAGCCGGGATTTCATTTCAACCAGAATCGCCTCCATGTTTTCGATACTGATTTCACCATGGTAAAGGTTGAGCACTTCGATAAAGCGACTCATATGAGTCCCTTTGAACTGCTCTGGCAAATCGACATACATATTGACCCAGGCGACAGTATGCTGCTGTTCATTATATTTATCCAGAACCACAATCGGATAGCGAATATTCTTGATACCAACCTGATCAATGGCAATATTGCGCGTATCCCGACTCTGCTGCATATCGGGCATCAGCATGGGGTTCAGCTTCTTTTCCTCACTCAACATAGGCAACAGGATCCTTCTGTCCGGCATCGACAAAGCCCTTTAAGCGCAGTCGGCAAGAATCACATTGACCACAGGATAAACCTTCTGGGGTCGGATCATAACAAGAATGGGTGAGCTGATAGTCAACCCCCAGCGCCAATCCCTGTTGAATAATTTGCCCTTTGGTCAGATTAAGTAACGGCGCGTTGATGTGGTAGGGATTCCCTTCAACTCCTGCCTTGGTTGCCAGATTTGCCAGTTGTTGAAAGGCCTGAATAAATTCAGGGCGACAATCGGGGTAGCCCGAATAATCAAGAGCATTAACACCAATATAAATATCGGTGGCACCAAGAACCTCGGCCCAACCAAGAGCAAACGAAAGAAAAATGGTATTGCGAGCAGGAACATAAGTGATGGGAATCTCCCCCTCTTCCGTTGCATCTTTTGGCACGTCAATATCTGCCGTCAGAGCGCTGCCCCCCATTTTTCGGAGATCAATATCGACCACCATATGTTCTTTGGCACCAATTAATGACGCATATTCACGCGCTTTTTCCAACTCAATCGTATGCCGCTGACCATAAGCAAAACTGAGAGCATACGCCTCAAAGCCCTGATCGCGAGCAATCGCCATACAAGTAGTAGAATCAAGACCACCACTATAAAGAACTACCGCTTTTTTCATGCAATTCCTCTTCATCATTATCAACCCTCACCAAAAAACTTTTTTCTGGCACGAAGCATATGCTTAACCTCCAGAGGGGTCAAGACCCGTCCGGGAAACGCTGAAGCATGATCATCCCCCATCTCCTAACTGGTGTATTTTTAGAAGATTTGTTGTGCCCGGTGCAGTAATTGGACTGCCCATTGTAATCACTACAACGTCTCCATCCTTCAGCAAGCCACTTTTAAGTACCGCTGCGTCAACCGAAAGGATCTGCTCTTCGGTGCTGCCCTGAATATCGACCTGTAAAGAGTTGACCCCTCGATACAAAGTCAGATAGCGGCGAACTTGTTCAGACGGAGTCACGGCAATGACAGGAAGAGGGGGACGATATTTAGCGACCAGAGCAACTGTGCTTCCTGTCTGGGTAAAAGCCAGGATAGCTACGGCACCGACCGTCTCAGCCACCTGACAAGCTGCCAGCCCGATTGCATTGGGGAGGCTTTGCTGCAGAAGTTCTGCCGCAGGGGCAACAAAACGACTCTCTTTCAGATCAGGATAGCTCTCAATATCCCGTGCAATACGATCCATAACTCTGACTGCCTCAACCGGATAAAGCCCGGCTGCGGTTTCTCCCGAAAGCATCACCGCATCGGTGCCATCCAGAATAGCGTTGGCGACATCGGAAGTTTCTGCTCGAGTTGGCCGTGGATGGGCAATCATACTTTCCAACATCTGGGTTGCGGTAATGACTGGCTTTCCCTGCTGGTTACATTCGCGAATAATCATCTTCTGGATCAATGGCACTCGCTCAGAGGGAACTTCCACCCCCAAATCACCACGGGCAACCATCACCCCATCCGTAGCATCCAGGATTGTCGCAAAATTATCGACAGCTTCTGGTTTTTCAATTTTAGCAATCACCCTGATAGCTGACTTTCGTTCCGTCAGCCGCTGTTGCAAACGACTCACTTCTGCAGCGGTACGAACAAAAGAGAGGGCAATCCAATCAAGTTTTTGGCGAATAGCAAAATCGAGATCCGTAAAATCCTTTTCTGTCATGGCCGGGGCAGAAACTTTCACTCCTGGCAGATTGATCCCTTTATGATCCTTGAGCTTCCCCCCGTATATAACCCGGCAATGCACCTGTTCAGTATCTGTCCGCATGACTTCCAGTTCCAACTGTCCATCATCAAGGAGAATCTGATCACCAGGAACAACATCCTGAGGAAGTGCCTGATAGTTGGTTGGAATCAAACCGTCAGCACCTTCGATATCGGCAGTGGTAATAATCACCTCCTGCCCAGGAACAAGCTCCTGACTCCCCCCACGCATCACCCCGGTACGAATTTTCGGCCCCTGTAAATCACCGAGAATAGCAACAACTTTTTGCTGTTCAGCAGAAATTTCTCGAATTTGCTTAATCCAGATCTCTTTTTGCTCCAAGCTCCCATGGGAAAAATTCAACCTGAAAACATCGACACCTGCTTTTAACAAACACTCTAACTGCCCCCTTTCGGCACAGGCCGGGCCGACGGTGGCAACAATTTTAGTCCGACGATACATCTCAATTCTCCAAATTATAGTTTTTTATCTATTGACAAGCTGTTGCTCCACCATTCACTGCATGGTATAAAGTCTACTTCTTTTATCAGCGTTTGATGAGCACTAAAACAAAAAGGTAAACTCATCTTATCGAATAATTTATTGAGATTATGAACCATTATCTAAAATATGCTTTGCTCTCCCTGCTCGGTTTACCATTGCTTGGAGCAGCATTACTAGTCGGCGCTTATTTTTATGTCTCTGCAACCCTCCCCAGGGTTGAAACTCTGTCCGATTACCACCCCCCACTGATTACCCGAATCTATGCCGATGATGGCTCTATCATCGCTGAATATTCCCGTGAACGGCGGATTCTCGTCCCCTTTGAGAAAATCCCAAAAACCCTGGTGCAGGCTTTTATTGCCGCCGAAGATGCAAGTTTCTTCAAACATCAGGGAATTGATTTTATCTCAATTTTCCGTGCCGCACTGAAAAATATGAAGGCGGGAGGTATTTCTCAGGGTGGCAGTACAATTACTCAGCAGGTTGCGAAAAAATTATTGTTGACCTCTGAACGAACTTTCACCCGTAAGTTTAAAGAGGCCATCCTGGCCTGGCGGATGGAAAAGGCTCTGACCAAACAGGAAATTCTCTACCTTTACCTCAATCAGATCTATCTTGGACACCGTGCTTACGGGGTTGAAGCGGCAGCAGAAAACTATTTTGATAAGAATGTCGAGGAGTTGACTCTGGCAGAATCAGCGATTATGGCTGGTCTCCCTCAAGCTCCCAGTCGCTATTCCCCCTATCGTCATTATCAGCGAGCTATGGAACGGCAGAAATATGTTCTCGGCCGAATGGTTAAGGAAGGGTATATCACCCCGGAGGAATATACCCAGGCGGCACAAGAAGAAGTGACCATTAAACCGCGCCTGAATAACCTGCTTGATGTAACTGCCTATTTCAACGAACAGGTTCGCCGTTATCTGGAAGAACGCTTCGGGGAGGACGTCCTCTACACCGGGGGTCTTGAAGTTGAAACCAGCATCAACTTGCCAATGCAAAAAGTGGCTCAGCAAGCGGTTAGGGAAAATCTTCGCAATCATGACAAACGCCGTGGCTACCGGGGGGCTCAACAAATCCTTGATGAAACATCACGGGCAGAATTTTTACTCAAACAGCAAGAACAATTTGCCACTGAGCCCTTGACCGTGGGGAGCTATACGCAAGCCGTTATTGTCGGACAAAAAGGAGACCAACTCCTCTGTAAAATTAGCGATAAAAATGGAGCCATTTCGATCAAAGAATCAAAATGGGCTGCGCCAATTAAATTCACCAAAACCGAAACTGCGCCCCTTGGGAACGCGGAAGAAAAACAGACCCTCTTTCCACTCGGTTCGCTTGTCGAGGTGAAAGTCCTTAGTTTAAAAGATCCACTGATAAAGCTCAGCCTGGAACAGAAACCTCTTGCTCAGGGGGCACTGGTTGCCATAGACCCGTTTAGCGGGCAGATCAAAGCGATGGTCGGTGGCTATGATTTCGCCGAGAGCCAGTTCAATCGGGCGACTCAAGCCAAACGGCTCCCCGGTTCGGCGATCAAACCAATTATCTACGCAGCTGCCCTTGATCACGGTTATACCCCGGCCAGTATTATCCTCGATACACCACTGATCTATGAAAACAGAAAAGTAGATACGGGTAAGTTGGAAGAGTGGAAACCCAGAAATTATGAACAGAAATTCTATGGTCCAACTCGCTTCCGCTATGCTTTAGCCCATTCTCGCAATGTCGTTACAATCAAAATTCTTGAGGATATTGGAATTAACTATGCAGCTAATTATGCTAAAAAATTGGGTATTGAAACGCCGCTAGAGCGGGATTTATCCATGGCACTGGGATCAACTGCTGTCACCCCGCTTGAGATGCTGACCGCCTATACTGTTTTTGCAAATGGGGGAGTATTAATCCCACCAACTTATATTACCAGAATTCGTGACCGGGATGGACGGATTCTAGAATCGATCGATCCGGCAGACTTTGCCACTGGTATGGCAGCAGATCAACGTCTGATCCGCAAACCACCACGGCGGGTTATCTCACCAGAAACGGCATATCTGATCACCAATATCATGGAAAGTGTTGTTCGAGAAGGAACGGGTTGGCGAGCCAAAGCAATTGAACGTCCCTCTGCCGGCAAAACGGGAACCACCAATGATTTAAAAGATGCCTGGTATATCGGTTTCATCCCGCAACTCGCCTGCGTATCCTGGGTTGGCTATGACCAAGAACGTCCTCTGGGGAAAAGTGAAACCGGTTCACGCGCTGCAGCTCCCGCCTGGGTCAGCTTTATGAAAGAGGCGGTCAAACAATATCCGGTGCAAAATTTCCGTATCCCTGACACCATTGAATTTCATCCCATTGACAAAAAAAATGGCCTCCTTCTGGAAGGAGATGATAAACAAGCCTATTTTGAAGTCTTTGCCCCAGGAACCGCACCAACTCAAATGAGTGCGGATAAACAATTAAAAGCACGAGATTTTTTCCGTTTGGATATGGAAGGAGTGTTGTGAAATTCCCACTCCCCTTCACACACCGATAAACTTCTCCTAGAACGAAAGCTGATCACCAGGATTCACCAGTTCAACTCCCTCTGGTCTGGTAAAAGAAAACAGCTTATCGGCAAGATTCTGATTCACCTGAACATCGTGAAATTTAATGGTGGTACGATTTCCGTTTGGATCAATGATTTGTGTTGCACTGATTGGGAATATTTGACCGGTTTTCTGCTTTATCAGCCAATTATTAACCGCTTTATGGCTGACGACAACCTCTATCTGCTGAATAAACTGGGAATTTTCCCGTGGTTTAAGTTGTAATAAATAGTCCCCAGCTTGATCCGTTTTCGCTGGTGACCAGTTAATCACAAAGTCGCGTGACAGATTTCCAAGGCCACTGAGAAAAGTGACTGGATTCTGCCCCTGTTGCCCGCTAACCTGGCTGATGTCACTTTCGATGACCTGGCGGTTTTCTGGAATATAAACCCACATAATCTGACCATCTGAAATGATCTCCTGAATACTCGGCTTACGATATTCCCAGCGAAATTTGGCCATGGAGGGTTGACCCTCTAACGACGCTAGAAACTTAAAACGAACGATCCCCTCCCCATACTGAGTTCGATCAATGGAAGCAATATGGGATTCCTGAAGAAATTCAGCAGTGAAATCCTGAATCCGATCAAGCGGTTTTGTTTGTGCTTTAAACGGGGTTTCCAAAGCCTTAACCACATCGCTGAGTTGCACCTCTGTTGCACCAGATAAGGAGGGAATGCAAAACAAAGCCAGCAGAGCAACAATTAGTCGCATAAACATATTGTAAATCCTTTCAATGATCTGAAGAGCCTAACAGATTTTTATCAGAGGGGATAGGTTTGCCGGTTTTTGTAGTTAATGAGACAGATTGACGAGTTCACAGAAGGTCATGTGGTTTGCTTTTTTCGGGTCATTTTTTCTGCTTCTA
>JAKIUD010000141.1 GCA_021647765.1 Desulfuromusa sp.
CTCGTCAAGATGGGGAAACAGACTTTGCTGTACTGCTTCCATTAACCATGATACTTTATCCTTGAGCTTCATCAGCACCTCCTGATTATTGTTTTGCGTAGTAACTCAATAATATCAGATAGTTGCTTTTGAAGCTCGACTTTTATACGATATCAGAAAGTATATTCAGAAAAGTGTATATACTTTTGCAAGAGGCTCATTTATTACCGATTTTTTCGATACGAGACTTAGGAACGTCAACAGCGCAATCTCTGGCCATGTCGTGTAAGACTTTTTCCCATGCCGCGACATCATAATCATCATCAGCAGCCGGAAATTTAGCAATCCAAAACTGTCCATCTTTATCCAGCACATTTGCTTTTGGTCTAGCTCCACCCAAAGAAGATCCTGGAGCAACAAGCACCTGAAGCCATTTCTTAACCAGATTTAGATCGTCTTGCTTGTTTTTACTTAACTCAAAAGCAACGGCTTGAAGCTCCGCCAAACTTGTAATGGGTGGAGCCGACAATGCTTCATCAGCCAGGAAATTATCATCATCGATGCGACTAAACCTAAGGGCACCCATCCGGGTACAATCTTGAACACCTAAAAGGAGATCCCATGAGCCAAGAGTTCTGGCTACCCGCTTTTCCTCTTGGGCCTCTATCGCCTCCCTGCGTTCCATTAAAGTTTGCCCCCAACGATCAGGGCACGAATCCATAAAAATACCAAAATTGCCATTGGCCGGATAAAACTCACCAGCGGTCAAATCAAGTTCAGGATCTAAAGGGAAAACTTTGGCATGCTTAAGCCAATCAGCGTGATAAGCAAAACTAATATTCCCCCTATCTCCCTTTGAGAGAGTCCCTATTCGTTGGAGTGGTCCAAACTCTGCCGAGTCAAGCCAAACCCAAAGTTGCTCTCTATTTTTCTTGACCATCTCGAACCCTATGTATCTTCGTTGTCCGCGGAGCCCTCATGCGTTGTGGCATGGACTCATCCTGCAATCTTCGCCCCAGTTGATCTTTTTCTGCGACCCTCGACAAATCCTCCGTAAGACCCAAAACTCGCAAGACTTGCATGTAGTTACCAAGCGAGGTGGAAGGATCCCCTGCCTCAATTTTATCCAGTGTCGGACGCGATATCTGAGCACGCGCACAGACCGTTTCCTTAGAAAACCGTCTCCGTAACCGCGCATCTTTTAGCCTCTGGCCGAATGCAACAACTTCTCTACCCGACTTTGGGTATAGTCTTATTTGTTTTTTTGCCATAATGTCAATTATAACTAGCAAAACTTTATAGTTTTGTCAATCTTATCTTACATTGACAATGCCGACACTTGTGTCCCATAGAATCATCTTCTGAATAACAAATTATTACAGGTAACTAAAGTGGGAGGAGACTCAAAAACTTAGTAAGTACGCTTCACAAACGTTATTCATTAGTCGATTAGTCTGAATAATTTAGGGTCTGGCTCTAAAGGTGTCTGCCCCCTTCGGGTCTTCATAACCTGATATTTCAAGCCCTGACCTCCGGCGTTTCTAAAGCAGCAACGAGCAACGTAAGTCACCCCGCTTCTACACTGATTGGTGACGCAGCAAATCATAACCAATCTCTTTCTGGTGTCTAAACGCAAGAATAAGAATAGAATCTGTCTCTACCGAGTAATGATAGAGAGCAACATAGCCGCTATTGCCAAAAGAGATGATCAACTCACGCAATTCTAGGTGATTTTTGACCGGTCTACCTGATTTCGGTGCGGATTCCAGGAGGGAAAATTGCTTTTCAATTATCTGTGCGGCTTTTATTGTTGCCGAGCGATCCTTGTCAGCTAAAAAACGGCGACAACGCTCCAAACCCAGGGCGGCATTTTCGGTGATGATTACTCGTGGCATTCGGGAATCCCGACTTCATTGTCAGTCCCCCAGGTTTGCAGCCATTCCCGTACTTCAACTCCGGTCAAATGTTTTCCGGTTTGTTTATAGGAACTCCAGGATGCCAGAGCTTCTTGAGCGAACCGCTCTTTAGCTTCTTCCTTTTCGACATAGTCACGGATCGCTTCACGCATGATTCTATGAGCAGAACGCTGCTGCCGCTGAGCCAACTGCTGAATCCGGTTTTTTAAGTCGTCGTCAAGTTTAACTGATGTTGCAGATGTCGCCATATCCACATCCTCCGCCACTAAGTCTGTCACAGAAAAACTAAGGTAGTAATGAGTAGTACTTTAACATCATTTCAAACACCTTGGAAGTTTTCTTCTCTTTACGTCTATTCTCATCTGCCGATAAGTATCAGCAAAAATTCAATATTTTGCGCACTTATCAACTACTGGTACCCTTCAATTTCGGCAAGAGAGTTAGATTCTTGGCGTTAAGACACTAAAGCAACACTGTCCCGGAAGTCAGCACACCTCAATCATTTACTGCATTGACACTTGACACCCACCAGGTTACAATTAACCATGATCCAGAGCTTTCGTCACAAGGGGTTACAACGTTTTTTTCAACGTGGCAGCAAAGCAGGCATTCAGGCTCAACACGAAAAACGTTTGCGACTCATGTTAGCCAGGTTGGATGCTGCACGAGAACCTGAAGATATGAGCCTGCCAGGATTACGATTGCACCAGATGACGGGCAAGATGGAAGGGTTCTGGGCGGTCAATGTGAGTGGTGTTGATTGCCACATTGTTTTGACAAGCATTCCGTGATTATTTGGTACAGTTCGCAATATTTTCATATTTAATGGTCTTTTGATGATCGGGGACAATTTGCATTGCCCCCGAAGTTCTTCAGAAA
>JAKIUD010000007.1 GCA_021647765.1 Desulfuromusa sp.
AAGAGGTCAAGGAAATGGAACAGAGGATTGGTCGTAATCCCTTCGTAATTCAGGTCAATTCCTTCGATTCAAAGCAGGTGAGAAAAGCTGCACGGATGGCGATGTCGTAATCCCTTCGTAATTCAGGTCAATTCCTTCTACACCGCAGAGCATACTAATAGCATGGCCATAAAGTCGTAATCCCTTCGTAATTCAGGTCAATTCCTTCATCTGAAAAACAAATTAAATGGGCAAAAGACATCCAAGTCGTAATCCCTTCGTAATTCAGGTCAATTCCTTCAAGGCGACGGGAGCCGAGGGAAGCGAAAGGTTAGCCGAGGTCGTAATCCCTTCGTAATTCAGGTCAATTCCTTCTTTTACAACTCCAAGTGAATGTGTGGCTACGCCACCACGGTCGTAATCCCTTCGTAATTCAGGTCAATTCCTTCAGTGGGGAACCAGAGAAACCCCACCCCTTGCACCGTAGTCGTAATCCCTTCGTAATTCAGGTCAATTCCTTCTTAGCAATGAAATGGTAATTCACGTATGGGCGCAACAGGTCGTAATCCCTTCGTAATTCAGGTCAATTCCTTCTCCGAGCAAATATCTGGTAACCAAGGATACATCCAACATGTCGTAATCCCTTCGTAATTCAGGTCAATTCCTTCTGCCAGTGTTTTTTTGTTTTTAATTTCAGAATGTTACACTGGTATTCCGCAGACCTTCTGAACCCGACAATCAAAATTGCGTTTTCCGCCATTCGCTACCTCCTTTCAACAGTAATAACCTCCTGTTTTATCACTGTTTATTTAGTTTCCGCAGACCTCTGTTTGTTCTGTCTGGCAAAAGCCCATAAAACCAACAGGTTATCCAGGGTGAATCAATCTGACCAGAGGTCTGCGGAGAAACTACGATTTACTTTTTATCAACTGCTGAATCTGTTTCCAGCCCTCTTGTTTGGGTTTCTTAGCCCTTTTGTTGTCACACTTCCATTCTTGCAACCGCAACTTCAATGCCTGGAGAGCCAACAGAGATAAACTGTCCATTATGATTCCACTGTTGCTGAATGCTCCCCAATCGGCTAAGTCATTTATTTGGTCAACAGCGGGATCGGTCTCAGTAGCACTGTTTTCCTGGTTGTCTCCCTGCCACTGCAGGTCGGTCGGTTCAAACCACAAAGCAAGAATCGCATCACGGTCAGCATCCCATTTTTTGGTGTTTCCCCGCACAATAATGGCTTGTTCCAAAACTCCCTGTACAAATTCTGCAACATTGCGGAACTCTGCCAACTCTTCCTTTTCAAGAATCTGTTGTTTCAAGTCTCCCCAGTTGTTAATTTTATCAAGTTGGCGAACAACTTTCTTCCACGGATTTTTTTGTTCGTCTTCAAGCTGGGCTTTTCGTTCCTGTTCCACCTGCTCTTTTTGTTGCTGCAGCTTGATCTGTTCCTCGAGTTGTTGTTGCCGTCGTACTATTTTAGTTTGCCGCAATTGTTGTCGCTGGCGGGCAATTTTCTGATCCTGTTGCCCCTTTTTCTGCCAGTATTCATCATATTCTTCTTTATCGCACAGGGTCAATTTAACCCAACCGAAGGGGTAAATACCGTCAGCAAGGGTGCGCAAAACGCCATAAACCTTATTTCCTTTAATTATTTGGCACTTTGGGCTGTTATGAGTAACTGTCATACACTCAATATGAGAATAGTGACCAACCCTAAGAATCATCTGATTATCTTCTAACGACAACAATTCTCTATCTAGCAGCTTAATGACATTTTGGCTTTTTGAAAAATGAAGTTGATGATAAAATTTATTTCGTTCTTCGATGTAACGCTTCCGATAAAAATCATTAACTATTTTCATAAATTGTGGCAAATCCCAACTGTTTAGTTGTACTTCTAATTTATCATGATTCCTTTCAGCTTGATTACCGATTGCAAATCGGCCAAATGACTGGTGGTTTGTATCTAACAATGCCTTGCTGGTGCAAACTTCACAATCATTATGAGGTGGTTTTTTCGTATTATTGGGATTTTTTGGTTTGGATTTTGCCGACATTATTTGGCCGCTATCCATATACATTTCAAAATCACCAATTTTCAATTGTTTGAAAGCATTATTCCCAATATCGCCCAATAAAGCTTTGATTCCCTCATTGTAATCCCCTGATTTCAATTTTCTAGTTGAGTTCCTATCTAAAAAATCAATCACAGCCGTCCGCATCGCCCCCTTTATGGAACTGCCGGGAATCAACAATCCCCCAGTCAGTGGGTTTTTTAATGCCGGATCAATTAGCAATTGATTAGGGCTTTTAAGATTGTTGATATGTTGCCGATATTTTTTACCAATTTCGGCGGAAATAATTCGTGATGTCGTGCGGGCATAAATATCGGAATCGAGATGATCGGCAATGTATTTGCGGATTTTTGATAGATCACCGCCATCAAGAACTTTGGTCAGTCCGTCCTGATCGGGATAGTCCTCAAGCCAGCCATCGAGGTCAATTTGACAGAAGTAGTCGACACCATTTTTGGTGGTGATGACGTAATCGAGGGGATCGCTGGTGTCACCACTGCCAATATGGACCGGGGTCAACACTTCGAGCCGGACATAATTATCGTATTTCATTGGCTCACCTCCTCAAGAGTGAACGGCAAAACCAACGGCAGCCCAATTTGAACATATTTTTCATCACTGTGGATATTTTGCACAACATAGCTGCTTTCGGGCATCCGGGTAAAAACCGATCCTTCGGTAAAGGCGATCAATGGCTTTTTAAACGGGTTTGTCTCACCGAAACCGCTCCACACCTTGCCTAACTTGGTAAACAGATTCCAGGTGCCGGAAAATTGCTCCGTCTCTTCGGCAATACAGACAGAGAGGTTCATCACCGCATTCCCTTGGTGATTGAACATCGTGTCATCAAAGGCCTCATCCTTGGCGAATTCAAACTGCCCTTTGCCGCTGGAAGCATCAGCTCCAAAGCCAACGGTGGCAACATGATTGAGTAACCGTTCAAACAGATCGGAATCGGCCGTTTTTACATAAAGATCGTAAGTAAAATCGGGCTTAAAATAGTGGGCTTCTTCACTGTAAAGCCCCCCCTCAACCACCCGATTGGTATTGCGGTCGATACAGTTGTGCATGGTCCGGCGGGCATCTTGATCCTGCTTGTTTGTCGTCTCTGAGTTATCTTCTGGTTTCTGTGTGTCGTGCTGATACAACTTCAAACTGCTCATCTGCCCGGCTAATTGCATCCAATCGGTCGTTGACAGAAACCTTTTCTGGCGAAATCTTTTATGTTTTGACAGGTCGTCAAACATCGTCTCTGATGCCAGTTTTTTGAACTGCGTCCGTTTGATCCCCGGCAACACCGGCATGGGCAGTTTTCCGGCAGGAAAAGCACTGCTGAGGATAATAGGGGGATTATTCTCCTTAAACTGGGTAATCAAAGTTTCAACTCCGGACTCGCCATTAAGTTCAGCGGCAGCACAGAGGAGTTGCCCATAGAGGGTATCGCTGCGCATTGGCGTAGCAAAAGCACTGTGTGGTTTGATTTTGTAGCGATAAATGGTCATAACGCCCCCTATAAGTTGATATCCTGCAGCTCAACCGATTCCCCATCAACTTTAAGATTATCAAATCGAACCTGCCCGCAACCCCGGGAGCTGTTGCCACCTAAAGCATCAAGTTCAATCATTTTAAGCCCTTTAAGGACATAACCTTTCAGATTGTCAGCGTCTCCTTCGTATTGTTTGAGGGAGATATTAAAATCAAATTGAACCCCGGCAGGAACTCGCTCCAAAGGACGAGGATACATCGCCGTTCCCTTGACTCGATCAATGGTATTCTCGTGCTTAACTTCCATGGGAAGCTTGCCACTATTAAACATATTTTGAAATTCAGAGGTTAAATTGGCATCACGCACCACGATACGCGTTGGTCCGGTAGCAGAATTCTTTGCCATATTGCCAAATATTGTGCAGGCAAGACAGTCGGTTTCTCCACAATTACAGGGTTTACCTTTACTTAAATAATCGTTGCGAGTGACGGATCTGTCAATAAAATAACGGGTTTCCAGTAATGAGCGCATTTTCCCTTTAATTGATGAGCCGGGAATATACGGCGCATCCGTTAGTGGATGTTTAATAATTGGCTGATCCATCCCGCCGATTTCCATGGTGTCGTTCCCTGCACCAATATGTAATCCGGTTAAAATGGTGATTTTCCCTTCGATCTTATATATGTTTTCAAGTTTCATGATATCTCTCCTTAAATTATGATTAACTGATTCCTGCACCATAACAATAGCCAACAACCGCTTCAAAACTGAGTAAGAACGCTTCAAAATCTTTCTCATTTTGAATACCATCAATAGAAGTGTTCAACCAATTGGCAAAAACAGACGGTATCTTTTTGTTACTTGGATTAGCGGCGTAGCTCACCTTCGCTTTAACCATTTTTATCAACGGTGAGGTCTGCATAAATGCAATATGAGAGGCTTCTTCAGGGCTTTCGACTTCGGTCATATATTTTTGTTTTGCAAAGGAAAATTTCTTTTCCAAGTTTTTAAATTCATTGTAGAAACGGCGAAGTTGATTTGCATTTAACTTATCCCTCCGATCTCGGACATGAACAAAACTTTCAGCAGCTTGTTGAGCCTGAGTATCAAGCAACCCTGCATTCAAATGTCCTGCATCATCATAGTAGAATCCCATTATTTCCTCCTTGTTTAGTGGTCGCTGCGCCAGCGGTAAAGGGCATAAGTGACTGGCTGAGCAATATGTTCAAGATTGTCTTTATGTTTGACTGCGGTAAAATTATCGCGTTCATTATCGTCCTTAAATTTAAGATTGCGGTGAAAATCGTACTCCATATGGGAGAGGTAGATGCCACTGCGGATATCACCCTGGTTGAAATTCTGATACATGCGCGAGTATTTGAGAAGTCGCCCAATGAGACCGGTTGTCACTTTCCCTTCTTCGAGCAGATCAAAATACTCGTCCCCCTGCGCCAGCAACACACTGAATTTATTCCAGTCGGTAGTGACATCAAACAGCGTGATCCCATTTTTAACCTCATCACCCCTTTTATTTTTCCGCTCCTTTGATTCTTCGAGAAGTTTATCCGCTTCATCTGCAATCGTGTGCATCGGTAACAGTGGTTTCACCACACTGATACCAGCCGACAGGGTGACGTCTTTATTGTCGGCAACGTAGCGACGGAACTCCGCCCCGATCTGTTCGGCAAATTCGATCACCTGGATCCAGGGGCCAAGGAGAAACAGATCATCTCCGCCAGCAAAGACCAGATAAATATCGCGGAATTTGGAATTTTTCTCCTTAATCCGTTGCACCAGATGATTTGAAAAGAAGTGACTGATCATCCGCGACAGACTGGCAAATCGGGAAATCGAAATGCGATGACCCAGCCCGATACTGAAAATGAAACCAAGATTATCCACATCAGCTTTAAATGCCCCCAGCAGGCTTTTGCCATGCTTATCCTGATCTTTAGTCCCGATGCCACAGGCGGTTTCAGCCAGCAATTGAAAGGTTTTCGGTTTCTCTTTTTCAACCAAATCATCTTTGTAATAATAGCTATCCCCCTTTTTATTGAGGATTCCAATGTGGTTCCAGTGGGAGATGTCCCCGTCACTAATCGTTGGTAAATGGCCGGCAACGGCGTGATAATGAAATTTTCCCCGCTGTTTTAAATTGAGGATATCAACAGCATTTTTTTGGTTTTTATTTTCGGGGAGTTTGACAAATTTCATCTCCAGACCGCCAAACAGGGGCAATGGCGATGTGTCGGCTTCAGACTTTTGAAAAATGAGATAATCTTTTTTGGGCAGTTCCGTGCCGATATCATCAATTAAACTCTGGCAAGCGGGACAAATCGCCAACTCTTTATCATGGTTTTTCTGGGCATATCGCTGTGCCGCTGCGACACTGGCAGGTTGAATCTGACACAGCTGGCAAACACCGTTGTTACTGTAATCACCCGATTCCATCGCCATCACCGGGGATTGCCTTTGGGCAAACAACCGATCAAATTTATGCAGTTTGCGCTCTTCGAGATGGTCGTTGAAGCGATCCAGACCATCGCCGAACTTGTTTTGTTGTAGATCGGCTTCGGTCAATTCGACCTGATAACTGAAATTGAGGCTGATAACACCGTAAAATTGGGTGTAGAACCACTGCTGTAATTCGTATTCAAAATCATGCAGTGCCGCTTTAATCCGTGGGGCGGCGGGAACCAGTAAAATAAACCGTCCGCCGGCATCCATAATTTTGGCAACCGGATGCAACTGCAGTTTTTTCAGCAAATCAATAATCACCGTGTGGGTGATCATCTGGATATAAAAGGAGCGTGCCCGAAACATTTTGGCAACTCCAGCGGCATGAGATTTATCAATACCAAAGATATATTTCTGAATTCCTGACAGATCCCCTCCCACCAGTAAAAATTTCTTTTCAGTGCTCTTTTTTTCACCATAGGCAATCCCGGTCTCCTCTTTATACACCGCCAACACCTGTGCCAACGCAGCAGTGGTGGTTGAGTGGTCGTAGAGGGGAATATCGGGCATGGTTCTGTAGGTGCTTGACGGGATACACCAAGTGTATTTTTCCAACAACGAGGTGATTGACGCAATGTAGTGATCAACACCAAAATCGAGAGGTAATTCCTGTAAATCTGCTTGAAACTGATTGTACAAGGTTGCATAGTCGATTTTTCCCGCCTCATCACGGTTCACTGGAAAAGCGGCTTCCACATCATCGATGGGACGCAGGCTGTGGTAATGGCGTTTATCTTCGGAGATCTCGTCCCAGTTCATCTCCTTGCGCAGATTAATCTGATCAAAAATACTCACCAAGCGGGCTTTTTTATAGTTGCCATCTTCGGCTTCGCCACTAATTCTATCAGTTCCGGCAGAAAGGCGATCTCCCCCCTGGATGGCCAATTCCAACCCATCATCCCCCGCTGGTTTGTGGTGGGCAGCGGCTAAGCGAGCCAATTTAGAGCGGTGGGGTTCCAACTCGGGTGGCAGCGGCAATTCGTTCTCGATAAAATAATCGGTATAGAGAACATGTGTATGAGTCGCATAACCTTTGTCTCCAACAGGGCAGTACATATCCTCTTGATCTGAGGATTTCCCCCCCTCTGCCCGCTGGGTAAATTTACCGATATCATGCAGCAATGCTGCCAATACCAACTGTTGCAATCCGCTTTTTGTCATATTCCTATCCTTCCCCTATGTTTGCCTAACCAACTTTACTGGTGAAAATATCGATTATCGACAAGAGCAATGTTGCTGTTTTCTACCAGATGAGCTGAATCTTTTCGGGATCGAGCTGTAAGCCGTACCGGACTCCCGGTTTGATTCCTTGGCTGGTGAGTTCCAAATACTCTTTTTCTACCGCACCAAAATTTTCCAGCAGGCGGCGATTGAGCTTGGAGCGTAAACTGTTAAAGTTTTCTGCTGACAGAGACAATATGCCGGTATCGCTCATTGCCTCGGCATCACAGCTTGGGCGGATGCGTTGGTAAAGGGTTGCAATCTGCTCCAGGTTGTCGGGTTCGAGAATCTGTGGCATTTCAAGAAAACAGATTGGGCAACCACGACAAGCCACATCCTGACACGGTGAACCCTTTTTCCACTGGGCAAAAAATGCGTACAGTGCCAGCAGCGTTGGTGACAAATCGGCCTCGCGTCGTTTCCATCTCAGTTTTTTATGGCTTAAATCAATCGTCAGAAGCGGTTTTTCCTCCTCAACCAGTGCCATCAATAATGTTTCCGGCATTTCCACCTGTTGCAACAGGCCGCCCGACAATTTATCCCGTAGGGCAACAAACGGCATCGTCACCAATTGGATGGTGGCGAACCGGGTGTTTTTGCGGTACGGCTGGCGTTTTTCGTCAAGCAGGGTAATCTCCCGTGGAGGCAATGGTGGATAGTAAAACTCGCGGCTGTTTTCAAATTCAGGTGAAACCAGGACATGAAAAATACGGTCTTGCGGGCGACCGTACAGTTGAGCCGCCGCCGCCAGGCACGCCCCCATGGTTTTACGTCCCCCGGCAATGGAATAGAAGACTTCGCTTTCACTGTTATTGCTGGCTTCATACGCATGGATCATGCAAGCCCGCAGAAAAATGCGGTTATCGTCTTCATTGGCGATATCATCAATACTTCGCCCCCGATCGTCGGTTACAGTAATGATATTTTGTGGTGAGAAATTAATGACAGTTGATTCGATAGCATAATCGGCACAAAATTTATGGTATTGACCATCACCACTGGAAAACAACTGAGCGTGACACGCCTCTTTTCCCTTGCGGGTTGTCAGCACTTTTATGGTATCGGGCAAACGCCCCTGTTGGTGCAGGGCATAGAGAGTTTCGGTTATCACCTGTGGAGCCAGACCGCAAACAGAAATTAAGGTCCGTTTCATGCCGATATCCAGCGATAATCAATCTGTCCCAAACCGAAGGCGGTTTGTTTGCCGATATGTAATTGTTGAGATAATTTAAGCAGTGGCAGATATTCAGCAAAATTCCCGCGGTAAACAATCGAGCCGGTCATTCCCCCCATCAACATTTTTGCTTCCTGGCGGTTGGAGTAGCGTTGCCAGTCAAACCAGTGTAAAGCATCACGGCATACTTCAATTTTTTTAGCTTTGGCAACCAGCCCTCGGTAATCGAGCTGTGGTTCACCATCGCCATAAGCTTCAAACAGAGACGAAATGCGCCGCAACATGGCTCGAACCAAGACATCAAAGGGTAATTGTGCTTGCAGGTGATTATCCTGTTTAAGCCGCAGTGGGGTATTCAGCATCAGTTCAAGTTTGCCAGCGGTTGCTTGAGTTCCAGGGGATTCCAGTTGCAAATCGATACCCCGCTGATCGGCAGTCAAGAGTTTCTCTCGACTTTGATAGATCGTCTCCTGTTGATATTTAACTGCGTCAAGGGTATAGGTTGCTCGACGACCAGCAATCTTTTTACCTAGGCCAACTTTGCCCATCTCTTCAAAAGCATAGATAAAATAGGGGAGATATTCGTTTGTTTCACCGAATAGAATGAGATTGAAATCAAAGCAATCTCCGGCGGCATAGTGACGCTTGTCTTCGGGCGGGGGTTGAATAATATAGGGGCGGGGCGGCTGAACCATCCGTCCGGTAATTTGCTGACCCGCTGAAATTTCAAACGTGCGAGCATACAGACATCGCTGTGCCAACAAACATTTGTCACATTCGCCGTGTCTGACGGTACAGGAGACCTTTTTTAGCGCAACACCAAAACCACCACGAAATGTGGAGCCTTTGTATTCAGGTAAAATAGCATCTTTTCGAAATGTGCATTTGAAGTCGTATTTTCCGAATTGCATAGTTCCCCCTCGATAAGGAAAGATAGAGCCAAGTTAATAGCAAAACAACCAGAAATCCACAATTGCAACATTGCTGAAAAATCAACCCATGCTCCCCCAGCACACCGAACGGTTACGGCCACTCTCCTTGGCTCGATAGAGTGCCTGATCCGCATAATTGAACAATTTTTCTTGATTACTAGAGTCTTGCGGAAAGGTTGCAACCCCCAGTGAAATTGTCACAGGGACACTCTTTCCTTGAGAAAACAAACTAAGCTTTTCTACCTGTTTGCGCAAACGTTCAGCGACGTCAAAAGCGCCCGATAATCCGGTATCTTCCAGCAACACAGCAAATTCCTCCCCACCAATTCTAGCGGCTAAGTCACCACTTCTAACCACATCTTTAAGCTGATTTGCAACCTGCTGAATCACCTGATCCCCAAAAGGATGACCGTAAACATCATTGACCCGCTTGAAAAGATCTATGTCACAGATAATCAGACTGAATGACCCGGATCGACGTTTAGCACGCTCATACATTGCGGCAAATCCACGCTGAAAAGCACGGCGATTGGCAATCTCGGTGAGTGGGTCGGTGATCGCCAATTGTTGAATTCGCTCATGTGATTGTGCCAGATCAATCTTGATGGCCACCTGCGCAGCGATCATTTCTATCATATCCCGGCAATTCCGGGTCACCTGATTTTCCCCTTGTGCCGCAATAATCAACACACCCGTAACAGGTTTATCCTCCTGCAGTAATGGAACGACCAAAATTGATTTGTACGTATCAAACAGTTTCAATCCATTAACGATAGGTGCATTTCCAGCATGAGATAACGTTTCTGGCAATATTCTTCGATATTTGACCACTTGACCAACCAGCGAATCAGCCAAAGTATATTTCTGGTTCAAAATTTCACCGAAACTGTTTCCAGCGATATAACAAAGTTCATGATAATTATCGTGAACTAAACTGATCGCAAAAAGATCTGTTTTAACAATCAGACTAAGAGCTTCGGTTGCTGCTGCATAGACTGATTCCAGGTCAAGTGCCGAATTTAAAGTTTGTAACCCAGCAAAAACCAGTTGCAGAGTCCGACGTTCAACATCGGTAAAAAGCAAATCACGCGAAAGAAACAGGTTCCGCAATATCTGTTCAGTCATTGCAGAAATTAATGCTTTATCTTCTGCTGACCACCCATCCGTTGAAATACGATCAACACATAAGATTCCATAATCCCCCGTTTTACGCTGGTCATTCTCTCCACAATACAAGATATGAGCAAAAAAACTTCCAACCGGAGGGTTATCTGAATAGTAAGGAATTGCCGGAGAATGTATTTGATACGGAGCCAAGGCAATCTTGTTACAATCTTTTAGCAGACCAATAACACCCGAACCAAGGGGAAAAGTACCAGGCTTAAAATCGGTAGATAGGCTGGAAGAGGTATAGATTGTTATTTCTTCAGCCGCCGGGCCGGACCAGCAAAGAACAACAGATGTCGCATCCAGTGAGATTCGTAATATTTTGAGTTGATTTTCAACACTTTCACGAAACTGTCGAACAACATGCAAACGATCTGCAGAGAGCAGTTCGCTGTTTTTCTCCAGATAGAACGGTAGTGAATCAACAACAGAAGTATGATCCGTTTGAGACGTTTTTTTCTGCCTTTGCCCTGCAATTTTGCTAAACCAGTTGACCATTTCGTAACGTCCAATAAAAAAAGGGCGAATCTTATTGATTCGCCCTTTATAACAAACTTCTTAAAACTTAAACCAGAAGTTTATGCTTCTGTTGAAGTTGGCATCAATGATTTCAGATATTCACGATTCAGTTTAGCAATAAACTTAACGCTGATCCCTTTCGGGCAAGCAGCTTCGCACTCGTAGTGGTTAGTACAGTTACCAAAGCCTTCATCAAGTAACGCCTCTGTCATCGCTTTAACCCGCTTCCTGGCTTCAGGCTTACCTTGTGGTAAAGCCGCCAACTGGGCAACCTTGGCACTGGTAAACAGCATTGCTGAACTGTTTGGACAGGCAGCAATACAGGCACCACAACCGATACATTCAGCAGCATCCATTGCATAATCAGCAACAGGCTTGGGGATTGGATGAACATTTGCATCTGGAACACCGCCAGTGTGACAGGAAACATAGCCACCAGCCTGCATGATCACATCAAGAGATGTCCGATCAACAATCAAATCCTTTTGAACCGGGAAAGCCTTGGCTCTCCATGGCTCAATAAAGATCTCATCACCATCGCTATACTGGCGCATATGCAGCTGACAAACAGTGGTCTGTTCCTGCTTACCATGAGGACGGCCGTTAATAACCTGTGAACACATGCCACAGATCCCTTCACGACAATCGTGATCAAAAGCAATAGGGTCTTTACCCTGCCTAATCAGCCCATCATTAATTTCATCCAGCATCTCCAAAAAGGACATATCCGGACTGACATTTTTAGCCGGGTAGGTCTCCAGCTTTCCTTTATCTTGTGGCCCCTTCTGGCGCCATACGTGCAATGTAAGGTCCATTATTTATAACTCCTCACGGCAAGTTTAATTCTTTCGAATTTCAAAGGCTCTTTGTGCAACTCAGGTTTAACCCCGGTGCCCTTGAATTCCCAAGCAGCTGAGTAACTGAAGTTTTCATCATCACGCATTGCTTCACCTTCATCAGTCTGATGTTCAACCCGGAAATGACCACCACAGGACTCTTCACGATTTAAAGCATCCTCAGTCAGCATTTCGGCAAATTCAAGGAAGTCGGCAACACGTCCAGCATTTTCTAGCTGCTGATTGAGGTCTTTACCCTCTCCAGTAACTTTAACATTATTCCAGAATTCATCACGAATCTCAGGAATCTTCTTGAGTGCTTCTGTCAGACTCTCTTTACTTCTTGCCATACCGACATTTTCCCACATAAGATGACCAAGTTCTTTATGCAGTTCACTGACGGTTTTCTTCCCATTAATTGACAACAGCTTGTTCGTCTGTGCTTCAACATCTTCAACTGATTTCTTGAATTCAGGATGGTCTTCTTTAACCGCACCTGGATTCTTAATGGAAGCCAGATAAGGAGCAATGGTATAAGGAATAACAAAATAACCATCTGACAATCCTTGCATCAGCGCCGAAGCACCGAGGCGGTTAGCCCCATGAACCGAGAAGTTTGCCTCACCGAGAACAAATAAACCGGGAATATTGCTTGAACACTCATAATCAACCCAGAGTCCACCCATATTATAGTGAGGAGCCGGATAAATACGCATGGGGCGCTCGTAACCATTCTCATCGGTAATTTTCTCGTACATATCAAACAGATTGCCGTAACGCTCAGCAATTGTTTTCTGGCTGACCCGAGCAATAGCATCTTTAAAATCGAGGTATACGCCACGCTTCCCTGGACCAACGCCAAGGCCAGCGTCACAGGCTTCTTTAGCCGAACGCGAAGAAATATCACGTGGAGCCAAGTTACCAAAGGAAGGATACTTGCGCTCCAGGTAGTAATCACGAGCTTCTTCTGGAATCTCACTCGGGGGTTTTTCGCAATCTGCGGCATTTTTCGGTACCCAGATGCGACCATCATTCCGTAACGATTCAGACATCAGAGTCAATTTTGATTGATGCTCACCGTGAACAGGAATACAGGTCGGGTGGATCTGGGTGTAACAAGGGTTTGCCATATAGGCACCCTTTTTGACCGCTTTCCAGATTGCAGTAACACTGCTCCCCATGGCATTTGTTGAGAGATAGAACACATTGACATAGCCACCGGTTGCCAGAATCACAGCATCGCCCCAATGAGACTCAACCTCACCAGTCATCAAGTTACGAACGGTAATTCCCTTGGCAACACCATCCACAACAACCAGGTCAAGCATTTCGGTACGAGGGTGCATAGTGACAGTTTTATTTTTTATCTGCCGTGAAAGCGCCGAATAGGCACCGAGCAGCAACTGCTGTCCAGTTTGACCCCGAGCGTAGAATGTCCGGGAAACCTGAGCACCGCCAAATGAGCGGTTATCCAGGTAACCGGCATAATCACGAGCAAACGGCACGCCCTGAGCGACACACTGATCAATAATGTTGTTGGAGACCTGAGCTAAGCGCCAGACATCAGCCTCACGGGAGCGGAAGTCGCCACCCTTGACTGTGTCATAAAAAAGGCGGTAGATGCTATCGCCATCACTTGGATAATTTTTGGCAGCATTAATACCACCCTGGGCACCAATACTATGGGCACGCCGAGGGCTGTCCTGATAACAGAAACAATCAACGTTGTAACCAAGTTCACCCAGAGATGCAGCCCCAGCCCCACCTGCGAGACCAGATCCGACAACGAGGATTTTGTATTTACGTTTGTTGGAAGGGTTAACCAGCTTCATATCGAAGCGGTATCTGTCCCAAGATGTTTCAACTGGTCCGGTAGGTGCTTTTCCGTCTAATATCACAATAAGCCCCCTATTTCACAATACGAGCGAGAAGAAGTAACGGGATAGCGATATATGCCAGTCCGTAAACGATAGCCACAATTTTGCCTAATGCTGTCACTTTGTCCTGACTTGAACCAGTACTCCAACCGAGAGTTTGTACCCAGCTCGAAATACCATGCATCAAGTGCAGAAGCAGTGCAATCATTGCAATGATGTAAACCAGGGCAATGAAAACATTTTGGAAACTCTTGGTCACCATGGTGAATACGTCAAGATGACCATCAACAAGGGCCAGATTTCGTGCTGAAATTTCTGGGTTGGTGATCTGTACAGTGAAATGGAGCAGATGATAGAGTAAAAAAGCTAATACAATCAGACCGGTGAAAACCATGGTTTTAGCTGAGAAGGTCGTGACTAAGGTTTTCTGAACAGCATAATTATCTGGTGTAGCAGCACGATTTTCCAAGTAGAGCTGGATGCCAAAGGTAATGTGAACAGCAAACAGACCCAGCATAATCAGACGGAAAACCCAAACCAGAGGTCCAAGGTCGTGCAGGTGTTTGGCATAGGCATTAATCGCATCGGCACCCCAGAAAACCGATAAGTTGCCAAGGAGATGGACAGAGATAAACCCGACCAGACACAGTCCGGTCACTGCCATCAGAATCTTTCGTCCTACGGTACTTTTAAACAGATTCATAGTTAAATATCCCTCGAGAATGTGAAACGATTGTCAATCAGGACTTATCTCCCAAATTCAATCACCAATATGATTACTCAAGTTAGGTTGGCCCGGCACGCATCTTCTCCTGAAACCGAGCCATATAATGTCGCCCCGGCGGTCCCCGCCAAGAGCTTATCCTCCCATTCATCTTCGACATCCTTTCGGCGTCAAAACAAAACCGTGACTCTAAAACAGAGTTGACCGAACTCACGGCAGAAAACAAATCGTATACTGTATACCAAATGTTGTTATAAATTTAAATAAAAAAATCCCTAAATGGTTAAATTCTAATTACTAATCAGAACCAGTAACCATAACGGTTTGCGTCCCAAAAAATGACCGGGAAAGTCATACTTTTCCGGTCATCTACTCACCATTTATTTTAAAGCCAGTATTTTTTCCAAACTCTGTTGTAATATCTCTAACTTTTTCTCAGCAGCAACCAATTTCCCACGATCTTTTTCTAGAACATGTGGTGGAGCATTGGCAACAAATTTTTCGTTGGATAATTTTTTCTCGAAGAAAGTAACATCCTTCTGAATTTTTTCAATCTCCTTATTCAGACGTGCCCCTTCCTCAACAACATTGATTAGATCAGCTAAGGGAATCAACACCTCAACCTCTCCGGTCACCTGAGTTGAAACCTGTTTGGGTCGTTCAACCGCAACACCAACGACCAGGTTATCGACCCGAGCCAGCGAATGAATGTACTCTTGACCCGTCATTATGGCCTGCACAACTGACTCCGATTTACAATCGAGGACAACCTTGATCCGTTTGCCAGGTGGAACATCAAGCTCACCACGCACATTACGAATCGCGCGAATAACATCCATGACCAGTTCCATATCAGCAACAACTGTTGCGTCTGTCTCAATGAGTGCAGCTGTTGGATAATCGGCCTGCATAATGGAAGCAGTCTCACGCTCTCCCGGAAGAGCATGCCATATCTCTTCAGTGACAAACGGCAGAATCGGATGGAGCATCCGGAGCAGACCTTCCAGTACCGTAAACAGAACCATCTGCGTAGATTGACGCGTAACAATATCATCGCCGTACAAATTATCCTTGCTCAGCTCAATGTACCAATCACAAAACTCATGCCAGGTGAAAGAGTAAAGGATACTAGCCGCATCGTTAAACTTATAATTTGTCAGGGCGTTATTCACTTCCACCGCAGCAAAAGCATAGCGATTCAGAATCCACTGATCAGCTTGTGACAACGACAAACCGGCCAAACCGTCTTCAGCTGGCTCAAAATTT
This sequence comes from Desulfuromusa sp., assembly GCA_021647765.1. Taxonomy (GTDB): domain Bacteria; phylum Desulfobacterota; class Desulfuromonadia; order Desulfuromonadales; family Geopsychrobacteraceae; genus Desulfuromusa. The sequence continues at coordinate 15,774 of JAKIUD010000007.1, forward strand.
TCCAGGTTCATTAAGGCAAAGCGACTGGCATTCCAAAGTTTATTGACAAAGTTACGATAACCACCAATCCGGTCAGTCGATAGTTTAATATCACGCCCCATAGCGGCAAAAGCGCACAGGGTGTAGCGGAAAGCATCAGCACCATATTCATCCACAATGGTCAATGGATCGATGACGTTACCCTTACTTTTGCTCATTTTCTGCCCGTGGGAATCACGAACCAGTGCATGGATATAAACTTCCTTAAAAGGAACATCATCCATAAACTTGATTCCCATCATCATCATCCGTGCGACCCAGAAAAACAGGATATCAAAACCGGTCACCAGACAGCTGGTCGGATAAAATTTCTGCAGGGTTTTGGTCTGTTCCGGCCAGCCCATGGTTGAAAATGGCCATAAGGCGGAGGAAAACCAGGTATCGAGGACATCAGTCTCCTGGCGAAGGTTGGAGCTGTCACAATACTGACAACGGGAAACATCCTCACGAGAAACCGTTATTTCACCGCAATCGTCGCAGAACCAGGCGGGAATACGATGTCCCCACCAGATCTGCCGACTGACACACCAATCCTGGATATTGTTCATCCATTCGTAATAGGTCTTTTCCCACTGTTGGGGAACGATCCGGGTCTGGCCAGAGTCTACCGCCTTGATCGCTTCGGCTGCCAGCGGTTTAACCGCGACATACCACTGTTTACTCATATAGGGTTCGATAACAGTTTTACAGCGATAGCATTCACCAACCGCATTGGTATAGTTGTCAACCTTTTCCAGCAAACCTTGGGATTCCAGATCCGCCACAACCTTAGTTCTGGCAGCATTACGCTCCATCCCGACGTAGGAACCGCCGTTTTCATTAATCATCCCCGATTCATCAAGAACATTGATAAATTCAAGATCGTGCCGTTTGCCAATTTCAAAGTCGTTGAAATCGTGTGCCGGAGTTATTTTAACGGCACCGCTGCCAAACGCCATATCAACATACTCATCGGCAATAATCGGAATTTCTCGATCCATCAGCGGCAACAGAACATTTTTTCCGATCAGACCTTGATAACGCTCGTCTTCGGGATGAACAGCAACAGCAGTATCACCCAACATGGTCTCTGGACGGGTTGTCGCAACAATCAAATATTGATCTGTTCCCTGAACCGGATAACGCAAATGCCAGAGGTTGCCATGTTTGTCCTCATGCTCAACCTCAAGATCAGATAAAGCGGTGTGACAACGTGGACACCAGTTAATCAGACGATTATCCCGGTAAATCAATCCATCCTCATAGAGACTGACAAAAACTTCGCGAACTGCAGTCGAAAGGCCTTCATCCATTGTAAAACGTTCCCGCTGCCAATCACAGGAGGCTCCTAACCGCTTCAACTGATTGATGATCTGCCCGCCCGATTCTTCACGCCACTTCCAGACCCGCTCAACAAAAGCTTCTCGACCCAAATCATGTCGATCCTTATTTTCTGTGGCAAGCTGCTTTTCAACAACATTCTGGGTTGCAATTCCTGCATGATCCATTCCTGGCATCCAGAGAACCTCATAACCAGACATCCGCTTCCAGCGACAGAGAATATCCTGCAGTGTATTATTCAGAGCATGTCCCATATGGAGGACGCCTGTAACATTGGGTGGGGGAATAACGATTGAATAATGGGGTTTGGGGGAGTTTTCATCAGCATGGAAATCACCGCGCTGCTCCCAAACATCAAACCATTTCTGCTCAACCTGCGTCGGGTCATAACCTTTAGGGAGTTCTGTCTTCATTACTGGCAAATCCTTGTTTCAAATATGTAGTTGGTTGGTTTCTCTATTTAAATGTTTTAGATAAAATCACCAATGGCTAAGCAAAAATTTTGACCACCAAGGCGCAGTGATTTTTCAGGGGCGAAGGCATACAACATGTATGTCGAAATCCGGAAAAAATCACTGTAACACCGGAGGTTTAATTTTTTGCGACGCCATTTTATCTGGGCAGGAACAATAAAGGGGGGCAGCAAGGAAGTCAAGATTTCCCTGCTGCCCCCCGTAAGAGAAGCACCTCTTTTTGTACAGCTTTGTTGGTTATGCACCCTCTTTGATTTTACGAATTTCTTCACTGATCATCGCTTCGGCCAAATCAGGGACAACTTCCCAGGCAACTTTTTCAAGCATTTCACCCGCCATTTTTTCAATCATCGGTCCAGCAACTTTGCTCACAACTTCCTTTAACTCTTCTTCAGAAAGTTCGCGTAACTGTTGTTCGACCTGCGCAGTTGCAGAATCTTCAACTTCAGCGTTACCAAAACCAGCGGCAGCAAGACCAACAGCACCAGCGGTAGCTGCAGCAACATCGGTGTCATCTTCCGCAGTCGCATCAAAATAGAAATTATCATCTTCTACGACTGCTGATAATGACTCTATATTTTCTTCAACCAACTCAGTTTCTTCCTCAACTAGATCAGTTTCTTCATCGACAGGTTCAAACTCAGCTTCCGGCTCCTCCACAACAAACAGCTCAATTTCATCAGCCACTGCAGTTTCTTCTATCGATTCACCCAGCGGTTCAAATTCAACAACATCATCCTCAGAAAGATCAAGAATCTCATCAGCAGCAGCAGAACTATCGCCATTGACTGTTTCGCCAAATGGAACTTCACTAACTTCTGGGGCAGTTATTTCTTCCATTACGGGCTCAAGGTCAGTCAGTTCTTCCTCTTCCTGCAACTCCATGATGAATTCTTCATCATCTGCTTCTGCGACAAAAGAACCGGATTCCTCATCAGCAAGATTAACTTCAGCGCTCTGTTCCGCCAAGTCGCTTTCCATTAACTCCAGAGGGTTATCTTCTTCTGCTGCAACTGAATGATCTGATTCTTCCGAAATCCCGACAGAACCTTCGTCCAACTCATCAAGCAACTCCAGCGGCTCATCATCTTCGACAGCAGGAACAAAGTAAGCTGCTTCTTCAGTTACATCAGCGGAGGATTCATCTTCGGCTTCGCTGAATGAAGAGAAATCGACCACTCCAGCTTCTTCTATGGGCGCTTGCGCAACAATATCTGCAACGGGTTCAACCTGATCGTTTATCTCAGGAACCATTTCTTCTTCTGCGAGATCAGCAGCCGCAAAAGGTTCCGCTTGAAGCTCTTCTGCGCCGCCTGTTTCAGCTGCCTCTGCCACAAAGTCATTATCACTTCCAGCAACAGGGGGATCAACTTCATCCGCTTCAGCTGTAAAGGCAGAGAGAACTTGCTCATCTGTAGCCGGTTCGACGTCAACATCATCAACGGCTGAAGGATCTATAACATCTGCCGCAAATGAGATTTCATCCGTTGTATCTGTACTGGCAGTTTCACTCTGTTTCTGCAGATCTTCCTCGGCAAAAGAGACCGCATCCCAGATATCATCTGGAGATTCATCCTCAATCTCTTCCGTGGGAGACTGCAAATCATCCACGTCCTCAAAACCAAGAACTGCCTCATTGATAGAAGAATTTTCACCACCTTTGACCAGCTCCTCTTGCCCTTCCTCAGGGGAGCTTTCTAAATCTCCTGCGGCGACACCAGCCATCCTTACCGGTTCAGCGGCAAGAAGTTGAGAAACTTTATCCAGAAGTGCCTGTGACTCAAACGGTTTTGTCAACCAGCCATCAGCACAGACTTCTCCCGCCTTTATTTCATCAAAATGGTCAAAGGCACCCGGCAACAATAAAACCGAGGTATTCGACAAACTCGGCTCACTCTTGATGGCGCGACACAACTCAAAACCATCTTTACCTGGCATTGAAATATCGGCAATAACCAGATCTGGAATGTCTTCGAGTGCCTTTTTAAAAGCACTATCTCCATCATCAGTCATCTCAAGTTGATATTCTTCTGTTGAGAAGATAATACCGACGACTTTTTGAATAGTAATACTATCATCGGCCAACAGTAGTTTTTTCATCATTGATGCCTCCTCGCACCACCAGTATCAGGCTGGTTTTGCCAAAAAACCTGGGTCATTTCTATGGCTAAAAAATTGATATCTAAAATACTATAGTCTTCATTTTGATAGATAAAACTACCAACACCACCCAAATCCACCTCTTGTTCCACAATTGTTGACCGTTCACCTTTTTGTTCATCAACAATTCGACCGGTCAAATCAGCCGGCAGAGCAACCGTGCCATATTCAGATTCGACCAACACCTGATAACTCTGCGTTAGGTGCTCCTGCTGAGTTTCTCTGCCAATCATCTGCCGCAAATTCAAAAGTGGAATTAACTGACCAGCATCAACCAGAACAGCAGAAATTGTCCTGGGAAGACGCGGCAAATCATAGCTTTTTGAATTCTGCAGAATCTTTTTAATCAGCCGCAGTGAAACCGCAAACTTGAATTGATCAATCTGGAAAAGACCAAAGCGACTCATATCGATACAGCTGTCGATCCATAATAGCGTTCTGGTTCGAAAACAATCATGGGTTCATTGTATAAAAGTTTAACCTGCGAGTAGAACCCCATCGCTGAAACCTTTAAGAGAAAAGGGATCTCACAAGAGTGAAAATTTTCCGCAGCCGATAATTCGCCCACCTGATCCACCAGTAAAGCCCAATTTCCCTCAGAGCCACGTAAAATGACAGCTTTTTTATCCTTCAGCTTAACCACAGAAAAAATATTCAGTTTTAACGCTGGGTCAACAACAGGAATCCAGGTCTGCCGAAATTGCAGCGCTGAGACAATCCCTCGACCAATATCACTACGGCTCGAATCAAGCATCCCGGCAATTCGCTCAACAACCTCAACAACGTCACCTAACTCCAGTAAAAACCCAGTCCCCCCCAAGCGAAAAATAAGTTTCTTACTACCGTCCACAATCATAAAACCTCTAAAACTTATCGAACTGCTTGATTTTTCAAGGAAAGCGCTTCAAAAGCTAACATAGAGATTAGAGACTGTCAAGCTTTTATCAAAAAACTCCAATAAGTTATTACACATCAAATGCTTTTCCATGGTTGGGGTAAAAAGTATTCCTGATAAAGAGCCAGAGCAAAGCGATCAGTCATTCCGGCAATAAAATCTGCCACAGAAATTTCTAAACTGTCTCCAGTAAATCGCCGCCCCCCGGATTGCAGAAAAATATCCTCGTTATCACAGAAATAGAGAAACAATTCTTGAAGCAGGTGCGAGGCTTTATTAAATTCTCTCTGGACAGATTCCGCCTGGTAAACATGCTCAAAAAGCCAATCTCTCAATGCCCTGATAGCTTCATCCATTTCGCTAGACAGTCTAATCTGCAAATCGTCTTCTAGCATTGATTCTCTGATCAAATTCCGGATCATTCGGTCAATCCTACAGGAATGGCGCAAGCCAACTACGGCAGATATTTCTTTGGGAATATCGGCCGAGTTGATGACTTGTCCACGAATAGCATCATCAAGATCATGACTGACATAAGCAATGATGTCTGCCAAACGGACAACTTGACCTTCCAGAGTTTGAGCACGGGAGTGAATATCCGGAGACAAGAGTCCGCCCTGCCCTTTTGAATGTTTTAAAATCCCATCCCGCACTTCATAGGTGAGGTTCAATCCTTTGCCATCCTTTTCCAGCACATCCACCACCCGCAAACTCTGCCGGACATGATGAAAACCACCAGGAACCAGGCGATTCAAAATCCGCTCACCAACATGTCCAAAAGGGGTGTGGCCAAGGTCGTGCCCTAAAGCGATCGCTTCAGTCAGATCTTCATTGAGACGCAAGGCTCGGGAAATGGTACGGGCAACTTGAGAGACTTCAAGTGTATGTGTCAGACGAGTTCGGTAATGATCCCCCTCAGGGGAAAGAAAAACCTGAGTTTTATATTTGAGTCTTCTGAAAGATTTACTGTGCAAAATACGATCACGATCATGTTGAAAAACTGTCCGTATAGTACATATTTTTGACGGAAAGCGCCGACCTTGACTTTTTGAACTTAGACAGGCACAAGATGAAAGAGTTTGTAATTCAAAATTTTCAATAGATTTTCTAATATCCATCTAAACACCTGTGGTATTAAATGTAAAAAAAACTTATCAAGTCTATTTATTAATGATTCATTGTAACAGCATATAAAAATGTAAGTGATAAAAACTGATATTAAGTTAAGACCTCAATTTCTTCTTGCCTTGTTCTATATTATGTTCTAAAAATTATTTTCCCTTTACCCGGACAGGAGAAATATAAATGGCGAATATCATGGAAATGGCTGCAGATATTATTGCAGCACACGCATCCACAACCCCCATGTCGAAGGAAGAACTGATCGCTGAACTGAATGAAGTCTATTCCGCCTTGTCTGCTCTGGAAAAAGGGGAACTTATGGAGACAGGGGAAGCGATTGAAGAAGCTCCTGTCATCAATAAGAAAAAGGCTTTCGGTAAAGACAAAATCTATTGCATGATCTGCGGTAAAGGGTTCAAGACTCTTTCTCGCCATCTTAAAACAGCCCATGACATGACTGCTGCAGAATACCGGCAGAAATTTGATATTCCCCGCAGTCAATCACTCGCATCAAAAAATTACTCAGAAACCCGACGTCAAATGGCCATTGATCGTGGTCTGGCTGATAACCTTGCTAAGGCTCGAGCCGCACGGGCAAAAAAATAGAATGGTCTCAGTAACACATCAAAAGGCGACTCTAACGAGTCGCCTTTTGATTTAAAATACAATCAATCTATTCCAGCCTGAACGGAATAGTCGCAATCTCGTTTTGATCTCCATCCAGGATAACCACTCTCCATTCACCAGCCCACTGTGGCAAAAAACGCTTGGATGAATAGGTTCTCCAATCTGCAGACCTGATTGGTAACGTAACCCGAGCTAACTCATCGTCCTGATAATACCAGACATGGGTGATCTCAGTATCTTCCTGCGCACCAACGATCCGGGTAAAGCAGTATAATTTACCAAAATCAGCACGATAAGATTCAATGTGATCAACCGGTCTCTGATTTACGATTGCCGAAGTAATCGTTCCCTCAGCAACGATCAAGTCTGACGCTTGAACAAAAGAAACACCCAGAATAACGAAAACAAGTATCAACAATAGTTTATTTTTCAACTGTATGACCCCCTTATGTCAAGTTTGAGTTCAGGAAGAAAACTTTGTCCGTCTGATAAAATCAGCCGAAAATTGTCCGCCACAGTTGCTCCAACATCGGCAAAGGACTGACGGATGCCCAAACTGCCTAGAGCAGTGATTGCTTCAGAAGAGAGCAACAACGGCACATACTCGCGGCTATGATCTGTCCCCGGAGTAGTCGGATCACAACCGTGGTCGGCGGTAATTATCAACAAATCCGCAGCCGACATTCTTTTAAATAACTCGGGCAGCCAGAAGTCAAACTCCTGCAACGCCCGGGCAAAACCGCGACTATCCAAACGGTGCCCATACAGCATATCAAAATCCACCAGGTTAGCCATGATCAAACCGTGATTTATTTTATCTAGAACTTTTAAAGTTTGATCCATACCATCACAGTTATTGATTGTTGGAAATGAGTCGGAAAGGCCTTCTCCTGCAAAAAGATCCCCAATTTTACCAATTCCACAGGTCGGTATTCCCTGCTGCTGGAGTAGATTGAGCAACGTTTTCTGGGGAGGCTTGCGAGGGAAATCATGCCGCCCCGAGGTTCGATAGAAATCAGCCGCACAGGTTCCGTTAAAAGGACGTGCGATAACCCGACAAACGTTGTATGGAAAAAGAATCTTTTCCGCCTGCCGACAAATCGTATAGAGTTGTTCCGGCGGAATAATATCTTCATGGGCCGCAATCTGGAAAACCGAGTCACTGCTGGTATAAACAATCGGGCGGCCAGTACGCAGATGTTGCTCACCTAAATCACGGAGGATATTGGTTCCACTAGCAGCGATATTGCCCAAAGGACTGAGCCCAGTCGCAGTCGTAAAAGCTTCGATAATTTCTTCCGGAAATCCATGGGGGAAGGTCGCAAAAGACCGATCTAGAACGACTCCAGCTAATTCCCAATGACCCGTTATAGAATCCTTCCCGGCACTTTTTTCAGCCATTTTTCCCCAGCAGCCAACGGGTACTGATATCCTTGTCACTCCGTCAACCGCCGCAATATGTCCCAAGCCAAGCTGTTCCAAGTGTGGCAAACGCAAGCCACCGACAGCTTGCGCAACATGTTGCAATGTTGCTGCCGCCTGATCACCATATTTATCAGCATCGGGCAAAGCACCAATACCAACACCGTCCAGGACAAGTAAAATAATTCGTTCAAACATGATGAGTAGAGCTTTTCATTGATAAATCAATCAGGTGCGGTAATCTGCGTTAATTTTGACATACTCATAACTGAGATCAGAAGTATAATAGCTTGATTCAGCCTTGCCCTGGTGCAGATCAATCGTCACGACAAACTCATCCTGTTGTAACACTCTGGTCGCTTCAGCTTCCCGCTTTGCCCCAACAGCCAAGCCATTGACAGCAACCGGAACCTGATCAAAATTGATATCAATTCGATTTTGATCAATATTGACACCGGAATAACCGACCGCTGCAATAATCCTCCCCCAGTTGGCATCTTCGCCAAAAAATGCAGTTTTCACTAGAGCCGATGTTGCAACTGAACGCGCCGCTTTTCGTGCTGAAGCTTCATTTTCAGCTCCAACAACCCTGATCTGGACCAGCTTGGTCGCCCCTTCTCCGTCACGGACAATCATTTTAGCAAGGTCAAGGAGAACCCGCTCCAGATGTTGGCTGAATATTTCGGCCTCAAAAGTGTCGGGTTTGATCAGTGCAGAGTTAGCGGCTCCGTTCGCCAGCAGCAGAACCATATCATTGGTAGAGGTATCACCATCTACAGTAATCGAATTAAAGCTTTTCTGCACCGCCTGCGGCAACACCACTTTAAGTAGTTCAGGGGCAACTTGTGCGTCAGTGAGGACAAACCCGAGCATCGTTGCCATGTTAGGATGGATCATCCCGGCTCCTTTTGCAAGTCCGAGAATTTTATAGTTCTGCTTCCCCTTTTCCATCACAGCTGCGGTCTTTGAAAAAGCATCCGTGGTCATCATTGCTTCAGCCACGCTGGTAGCTTGATCTGGAGATAAGTTGGTTACAAGCTGAGGAATTCCGGTCACAAATGGATCAAGGGGAAGAGGTTCACCAATCACCCCAGTTGAAGCAACAGCAACAAGATCATCAGCTATCTGCAACTGTTCCGCAAGCAACTCAAGGGTTGTTTCAGCAGTCTGTAAACCTTGCTTACCCGTGCAAGCATTGGCGTTACCACTATTGACCAAAATAGCCTGGCATTGCCCTCTGGCAATATTTGGCCGGGTCACTATCAACGGAGCAGCAATCACCTTATTGAGAGTAAAAACACCGGTACAATCTGCAGGACGATCCGAAACAATGATGCCCAGATCCAGTTTTTTCGATTTTTTAATTCCACTGGCCATTCCTGAAAAACGGAAACCAGCAGGGGTATCAACTCTGTCCATAATAGCTCTTTATAGTTTTAACAGAACCGAAAGTCCTGAAAGATCAAGAATCATCCCCTCTCCCTCAGGGAGAAGGGGACAGAAATAGCAGCAGAAAGTCTTGGATAAAGTCTATAGTTTTTACCCGTATGCGAAAACAACAAATAATAAACCGTCATATTTAGCTGGTCAACGCATTATAGGTCTGCTCAGTCGGTAACATTAATCCAAAACAGGTTCCTTCTCCTGACAGCTCCTCTAAAAAAATATCCCCTTTCATCCGATCGACAACAACTTTGACCAGCGCCAGACCGATTCCAACACCATGGGGTTTTTCCGTATCGATATCCCCGAGCTGGGTATAGGAATCAAAAATTGTCTCATGGGCTCTTGGTGGGACAGCCTGCCCCTGATTAAAAACTTGCAGATAAATATAATCCAGGCCATCAAAAACTTTGACTGTTGCAGTGATCCGAACCAGTCCTCCCTCTCGATTAAACTTGACGGCATTATCGATCAATGAGTTTAAAGCCATACCGAATTTTTCCTGATCACCATAGATCTCCGGCAAATCATCCTGAAGATCAATTTCAGTCACCAAATTCCGTTCGGACATCTTCGAGCTGTAGTATTGAAATGCATCAGCAATCGACCAGGGAACGCCAAAGGATTTCCACCGCCAGACCTCACGTTCAGATTCGATGGAAAACAACCTCAGCATACCAGTGATCAACTTTTCCAGACGCTTACCTTCATCATGTACATCAATTAAATTTTCTTTGATCTCTTCTGCTGATAGTTTTTCAAAAAAGGAGAGAGTTAAATCAACGAACCCCATAATAGAGGTTAACGGGGTTTTCAGTTCATGGGAAAGGTTACAGACCAACCGCGTGCGAGCCCTATTGACTCTGACCAAATCTTCATTTGTATGTTCAAGAATCAGGGCTTGCTGACGAAAATTATTGATCAGTTTAAAGTTTTCCATCGCCAGTGAAACCTGATTTGCAATTGCCACCAATAGATTCTGATCTTCCAGATCAAAAGGGAATCCAGAGATCTTATTGTTGACATTGATAACCCCAACCATCTCATCACGAACATAGATTGGCACCGAAAGCAAAGACTGGTTTTTATAGCGCAGTCCACCTTCGAGACTTTTAAAACGGCTATCCTGGTCAATATTTGAAACCAGAACTGGCTCTCCCGTTGCTAAAACATGGCCGGAAATTCCCTCACCAGCAGCAACACGAACAGATCGGGCAATATTTCTGGACAACCCATGAGCAGAAGCAATATGGAGAAGACCGTCCTCTTTAAGCAACATCAGGGACGCAACCTCAACCCCTGTAGAATGGACTATCGAATCAAGTATCTGGTCGAACAAGTCCTGTAAATCATTTCCGGCATTGGCGGTTTCTCCCACTTTTTTGAGCAGGATAAGATCTGCCATCCGCCGCTGAGCCTCAAGACGAACCTGATTCTGATGGGTTGCATGGAAGTAGGTACTGATCCCCAGCTTGGCAGCTTGGAGAACTTCCTCTTGAGAAAATGGTTTAACCAGATAGTCGAGAGCTCGCTCCCGCAATACCTGGCGAGCAACATTGAAATCTTGTTGCCCGGAAATCATAATGACTTGAATCTCCGGGGTGTGCTGTTTAATCATTTGCAGCACATTAACCCCATTAATATCGGGCAGAGAAACATCACAAAAAACCACCGCAATGTTTTCCTGATCAAGGGTCTTGGTGATGCCAAGCCCAGACCCGGAACGCAACACTGGAGAATCGAGACATTCCAACATGTCTTCCATAAGATCCAGAATGAGCGGCGCATCATCAATCAGCAAAATTGCCGGATTTGATTGTTGTTGTTCTGTCATCAGATTATCTCAACTTAGTGATGGCTAAGCAAAAATTTCGACCACCAAGGCATAGTAGTTTTTCAGGGGCGAAGGCATACATATGGTATGTCGAGATCATGAAAAACGGCTGGAACACCGGAGGTCGGACTTTTTGCGACGCCATCATCCTATTTTCCACAACATTTCTTATATTTTTTTCCACTTCCACAAGGACAAGGGTCATTCCGCCCGACTTTATCTTCATCCCGAATTGTTGGCTTCTTCGTTTGCTTCTCTCCATCAATCCGGTTCATCGATATTTTCTGTTTGCGCTGCCGCGCTTCCAGTTGCTCTATATCTTCCTCACGCGCTAACTGGATACGGAAAATTTTCTGCAGAACTTCCTCCCTTACCCGTCCCATCATCTCCATAAATAAGCCATAAGCTTCGCGTTTATACTCTTCTTTAGGGTTTTTCTGTCCATAGCCACGCAGACCGATCCCTTCCTTCAAATGGTCAACTGAAAGAAGGTGGTCTTTCCACTGCGAATCGATTGTCTGCAACAGTAATATCCGCATCAAATGTTCCATGACTGGCGAGGTGAAATCCTCCTCCTTCTCTGCCAAGCGATCATTTGCCTGCTTTTTCAACAAGGCTTCCAACTCTTCATATTTCACACTGGAGAGATCCAACGAGCTTAAATCGGGAGGAAAATTAAACTGATGCAAAAAATCATCAGCTAACCGACCCAGATCCCAGTGGGTTGATGAATTTTTATCCGGGCAGAACGTCCCGATCATATCTTCAATGGTATCAGCAATAATCCCCTGAAAAGTATCCTGCAGTCGTTCCCCACCTAAAACTTCGCGGCGTTGGGTATAAATAACATCGCGTTGCCGGTTCATAACATCGTCATACTCGATGAGATGTTTACGGATATCGAAGTTATGTGCCTCAACCTTCTTCTGCGCATTTTCGATAGCCTTGCTGATCATTCCATGTTCGATCGGTTCACCTTCAGGAATTTTCAACTTATCCATCACAAAGGCAACCCGCTGCGAACCAAAAATACGCAATAGATCATCTTCAAGACTGAGATAAAAATGACTTTTCCCCGGATCACCCTGCCGACCGGAACGCCCACGCAACTGGTTATCAATACGCCGCGATTCATGTCGTTCCGTCCCTAGAATATAGAGACCACCGGCATCAAGAACATCCTGCCGTTCTGCCTTACAACGTTCCTCATAAGCGGGGAAAAGCTCATTAAAACGTGCCTCAGGATCCTCCGCATTAGCGGCCTCTGCCCGTGCCATCATCTCCGGATTACCACCGAGAACAATATCAGTTCCACGACCCGCCATATTGGTTGCAATTGTGACGGATCCTTTACTCCCGGCTTGAGCAACAATATAGGCCTCGCGTTCATGTTGTTTGGCATTGAGAACGTTATGGGGAACTCCGCGTTTTTTTAATAAAGCAGAGAGAACTTCCGATTTATCGATGGTGATTGTTCCAACCAGAACCGGTTGACCATTTTTATGACATTCAACAATATCTTCAACCACTGCAAGAAATTTTTCTTTTTCTGTTTTGTAGATGACATCAGCCATGTCATCTCGCAGCATGGGTCGGTTTGTCGGGATGACAACTGTATCCAGATTATATATTTCGTTAAATTCAGCCGCCTCGGTTTCCGCAGTACCAGTCATTCCGGCTAATTTTTTATACATGCGGAAATAATTTTGGAAAGTAATTGTTGCCAGAGTTTGATTTTCATTGGCTATTTTCACCCGCTCTTTAGCCTCTATCGCTTGGTGTAAACCATCACTCCAACGCCGTCCCGGCATCAACCGTCCGGTAAATTCATCGACGATCTGAACTTCACCATCCTGAACAACGTAGTCAACATCCCGTTGGAATAACGCATGAGCTTTGAGTGCTTGATTGACATGGTGCAATAGTTCAATATTTTTCGATTCATACAGATTGTCTACATTGAGCAATTGTTCAACCTTCGTCACACCCTCCTCGGTCAAAGCAGCCGACTTGGCCTTTTCATCAACGGTAAAATCACCGGTATGTCTTTTTGTCGATTGACCAATCTTTCCATCCCGCTCTTCAATTACCTCCCCTTTTTTTAATCGGGGAATAATTTGGTCGACCACATAATAGAGTTCACTGGAAGATTCACTTGGGCCGGAGATAATCAGCGGAGTTCGGGCTTCATCAATCAGAATTGAGTCAACCTCATCAACGATTGCATAGTGCAAATCACGCTGAACATAATCCTCCAGATCAAACTTCATATTGTCACGCAAATAATCGAAACCGAACTCATTATTGGTTCCATAGGTAATATCTGCAGCATAAGCAGCTTTACGTTGGACATCTGTTAAACCATGCACAACACAATCAACACTCAAACCCAGAAAATGATAAAGCTGCCCCATCCAGGCTGCATCACGTTTTGCCAGATAGTCATTGACGGTGACGACGTGAACCCCTTTACCAGTCAAAGCATTGAGATAGATTGGCAGGGTTGCCATCAGCGTTTTCCCCTCACCAGTTTTCATTTCCGCAATCTTCCCGGAATTGAGAACCATTCCACCAATCAATTGAACATCAAAGGGACGCAACCCAAGAACCCGCTGACTCGCTTCCCTCACAACGGAAAAAGCTTCAGGCAACAATTGTTCCAGACTTTCACCAGAGGTCAGACGTTGACGAAATTCATCCGTTTTCCCCCTTAGTTGGTCATCATTCAGGGCGGTGATATCAGCTTCAAGAGAATTGATCTGATCGACTATCGGTTTCATTTTTTTCAGGTCGCGTTCGTTCTTGCTGCCAATAATTTTTTTTACTAAATTACGAATCATTGCTGAGTAATACTCCGGAAGCCCCTGATAGAACCCGCTACAAGGGTAAATTTAAAAAAGAAAAGTAGAAAAAAACGTAACTCTTCAACAAAATCGAGATTGTCCCGAATGACGCTAGTTTAACCAATATTGCAGTAAACTTGGGACTGTCCCCAGCCCCATCGGGGGCTGTCCCGAAGTTTACGATCCATGAAGAACCGCGGCGGTTCGCACCGCAAAAGCCTGAGACAGCCCCCATGCGGGGACAGTCCCGCTTTTGCTGGAAACTTTCTTAAACTAGCGTCATTCGGGGATGTTTCCACCTGACTAACAGTTATGCTTAAGTAGTTACAAACAACCAATAATTACATAGCGAATAATGGTCGGCATAGTAGCACAGGAAAAGAGACACTCACAAGCATTTAAGAGGGGACAAAACCTTGGAATTATCAGAAGTTGTAGCACTGTTCAAAAGGAAAATTCAAATATTGAGATATTACTTAAGGAACCCGATAAGGAGAGAATTTTAAAAATTAGAGGGTTTTCCTCGGGTCAATTGGAACCCCATTCAAGCGTAGCTCATAATGCAAATGTGATCCTGTCGATCGACCGGTATTGCCAACCTTAGCAATGAGATCACCACGTTTGATTTTCTGCCCAGCTTTGACCAAAATTTTCGAGGTGTGTCCGAAGATAGTGCGGTAACCATAACCGTGGTCAATAATCAACATTTTCCCATAACCGGGAGAATATTTAACGCGTGCCACTATCCCATCAGCTGTTGCAACAACTGGCGTCCCGATATTTGCTGCAATATCCAACCCTTCATGCATGACCCGTCTTCCTGTAAAAGGGGATTTACGCATACCAAAATAAGAGGTCAACCAACCTTTTGTTGGCCAACCTTTAGGAGTTGCCCGGCTGAGAGAAACCTGATCATTAAGAAGGTTCCGCACATTTTCCTGGCTTTGCCGACGCAGTTCGATTTCAACCTGTAATCTATCGATCTGTCGCTGTATTTCATCAACAGCCTCCATAGATCCAACCTCTGGAAGCCCTCCGATAGCAACCGGAACTCCCTCTGAAACAGCGTCCAAATCCGCCAACTGCCTGACCCGTGCCTCGGTTTCAGCAAGCGAAGCCATCTGCTGGTGAATCCCTTCCAAATCAACCACCAGATATTGTAGAGTTTGCCGCTGTTGACTAGTCGTAACCCTGAGACGCTGCAACTCATCGCGGTCAACAGTAAAATTAAAATAACTGTAGGCAAAAAAAGCCAACAGCCCGGCAACAACAAAACACCCACAGAGGACGGACTTGATAACTCCACTCCGAATGCGGACACGCCGTACCTTGCTATTACCTTCCGGGATAAATATGACTGAAAAACGTTTAGCCAAAGTAACTCCAAAAAAAATTGGATTGTAGATTAATACACAGTCTTTTCGAGTACAAACAAAAAAATTTACCTTAGAGTCTCTTGCAAAAGTTGTCATCCTCGTGAAAACGGGGCTCCAGTTTTTTGATGGATCCAAGAAACCTCTGGATTCCCGCCTGCGCAGGAATGACGGTCACTGGACCTTAACGGGTTTTGCAGGAGCCTCTTTATAAAACCCTAACCATAATTATAGTTTATTAATAACATATTTCTAAAATCATTTCTACAAATTTATTGCCAAGGCAAATTCATCACAATCTGGGAACTTGACACAATTAATACACACCCCCCAAACCTTCTGCGGTAACTCGGATTTTTCAATATCAGAAAAGCCAAGGAGTTTAAAAAAGTCGGGCTGATAGGTCAAAGCGAAGACCCTCTTTATCCCAAGTTCAGTCGCCTCCTTGAGACAGCTCTCAACAATTTTACGTCCGATCCCCTTCCCTTGCTGACCTGCAGCGACAGCCAGAGAACGAACCTCCGCCAAATCCTCCCAGCAAATAGCCAAAGCACCGATCCCAAGAATTTCACCATTTTCCTCATAAACATAAAAATCACGAAGAGAATCGTAAATATCTGCCAACGAACGTCCCAGCAGTTGCCCGGTATTTGCATAATCAAGTAACAGCTTATGAATAGCTCGGACATCCGAAATATGGGCATGGCGGATCATATTGTCTCCAGTATAAATTTAATTAGCGACAAGAGCCTGGGAACTTTCAATCAATTCATGAGCATGAACCAGTGTCTTCTCACCAACCTGAGAGCCACCAAGCATTCGTGCCATTTCGACAATTCTCGCTTCTCGATCCAACAAATTCAACGTGGTCGTTGTTCGACCGTGACTCTCTTCTTTAACAACGCTGTAGTGCTGATCTGCAAACGCTGCAACCTGCGGTAAATGGGTCACACACAGCACCTGCAGATTTTTTCCCAGACGGCTGATCTTTTCGCCAACTGCCGTCGCTGCTTCGCCACCAATTCCGGCATCAACCTCATCAAAAATAAGTGTTCTGACTCCATCTCCTTCAGGAACACTCCGTTTTAATGCTAACATGATCCGTGACAACTCACCTCCTGAAGCTATTTTTGCCAAAGGTTGTGCTTCCTCACCCGGATTGGCGGCAAGATAGAATTCTCCACTTTCCAATCCGTCAACTGAGGGTTCTGACAGTGGAGTAAGTTTGAGGATAAAGTCAGCACGCGCCATCGCCAGATCAGCAAGTTCACCTTCCACTTTGGTAGCTAATTCAATTGCTGCTTGTTCACGGAGCCGACTCAGTTGCTTTCCTGATTCTAACAGTAAGTCATTTTGTACCTGTAATTGTTGTCGCAAGTGATCCCGGCGCCCCTCAACATCATTCAAGGCATTGAGTTCTGCCGTTATCCGCTCCAGATACTCCAATAACCCAACAATTGTTGGGGCATATTTACCCTTCAGACTTGCCAGTAATGCGAGTCGATCTTCAACCTGTTGTTGCCGCTGTGGCTCAAAGTCTAACTTTTCCGCGTAAATCCGTAATTCTGTTGCAATATCTTCCAAGCTATAGAGGTTAGTTTGCAGTGATTTAGCCAAAGAGCCGAGATGGGGATCAACCTGCTGTAAAGCTTCAAGTTGATCGGCGACAACGGAAACCTTTTCACAGACTGCATGCTGTCCAGCATAAAGGCTGTCATAACCAGCAGACGTTGCTGTTGCTAATTTTTCCGCATGCTGCAACAGAGAGTGTTGTTGCTCCAACTCATCATCTTCGCCAATTTGCAAATGAGCATTCAACAGTTCCTGTTGTTGAAACCCAAGCATATCCAACCGTTGCTGCCGTTCACGTTCCGCTATATTCAAACTGTTCAGGTCTTTTTGTAGCTGCTGATAAAAAGAAAAAGCTGACCGATACTCAGCCAAAGGCTCCTGCAATCCAGCGAAATAATCCAATAATTGCAGGTGGGTTTCGGTACGTTGCAGGTTCTGATGTTCGTGCTGTCCATAAATATTAACCAGACCACTTATTAATTCACGCAACTGAGTCAATGAAACGGCCGATCCATTGATAAAAACCCGATTTTTCCCTGAGCGGGCAACAATCCGCCGCACCAGCAACTCACCATCATTGTCCAACCCGGCATCGACAAGTTTCTGACCCAGCTGGTGTTCTGCACTAAGATCAAAAATCGCCTCAACTGCAGCCTCGGTCTCCCCAGTCCGAATAATTTCACCACGGGCTCGACCGCCAAGGAGAAGATTGACAGCATCAATGATAATCGATTTCCCGGCGCCCGTTTCTCCGGTTAGCACATTAAAACCCGCCCCGAAAGAGACGTGGAGATTTTCAATAATGGCAAAATTTTTGATGATGAGATCTGTCAGCATTATTTTGATTACCGCAATATGAATAATAGAGAATATGATGGTGAAGCAAAAAGTAACTATTCAGCAAAACGGGACTGTCCCCGCATGGGGGCTATCCCAGGCTTTGCGGGGCGAACCGCCACCGTTTCATGGCTCGTAAACTCTTGGAACCGCCCCCGATAGTAACAGTCAATGTAATAAAGAGATGGCTAAGCAAAAAATTCGATCTCCAAGGCGCAGCAAGCTTTCAGGGGTGAAGACATACACAAAGTATGTCGAAGTCCTGAAAACTTAGCTGCAACACCGGAGCTCGGAGATTTTTGCAACGCCATCAGCGCTGCCCCCAGTTCAATTTAGTCCGCAATATTTCAAAATAATCTTTGCTTGGACTACTCACCAGCCGGGTTCGTGACTTGGAACGGCGTACTTTGACTCGATCACCCGGAAGCAACTTTCGTCCGACCTGACCATCACCAGTAAAAAAGACAACATCATCTTCAAATTTGACCTTAATCTCGATCACTGAACGACTCCAGACCATAATCGGGCGATTGGTCAACATGTGCGGGCAAATAGGAGTAATCAATAAACTGTTGATATCGGGATAGATAATCGGCCCACCGGCAGCCAGATTGTATCCGGTCGAACCAGTGGGGGTAGAGATAATCAGACCATCCGCTTTATAGCTGGTCAAATGACGACCATCAACATAGGTTTCCATATCAATAATCCGTGCCAATGCCCCCTTATTTATAACAACATCATTGAGCACAGTAAATTCACCAACTACCTTGTCATCTCTATGGATTGAAGCATCAAGCATCATCCGGTCAGAAATCTGGTAATCGTCTGCGATCAACCTCTCAAGCATCTCCGGCAGTTCGTCACGGGTAATTTCGGTCAAAAAACCCAGCCGACCCAAGTTGACACCGACAATCGGAACATTTCGCTCACCCACCAGACGGGCAACAGAAATCAGCGTACCGTCACCACCAAGGACGATGACCAGGTCGACTAATCCAGGAATTTCCTCATCTGCATAACCGTTCACTTGCCCTATCTGCTCAGCCAGACTGTCTTCGAGCAACACCTCAATCTTCTCCAGTTTAAAACGTTCACAGATATCAGAAGCGATCTGCTCAGCATCTGGATGATTCTTTTTTGCGTAAATACCAACTTTTTTCAGCATCACACCACCATGGAAAATATAAAAGTCATATCAACACCTGACTGAACTGCAGATTGCCGAACAGAAAACAGACAATTATCATAAAATCGTAACGAAAGTCCATCTCATAGGCAGTTGTTGTCTCGACAAACAGCATGCTACATTACTGATATCTTTTTAGTTGGAGAAAACATGGATCTCTTTGAACAAACAGCTCAAAACAATGACAACACCCCGTTAGCAGAACGAATGCGACCACAAACTCTTGATCAGGTTGTGGGTCAACAGCATCTACTTGGACAGGGGAAACTGCTGCGCAAACTGATTGAAACTGATCAACTGACATCGATTATTTTCTGGGGACCACCCGGCACCGGAAAAACCACCCTTGGCCGAGTGATTGCCAACCATACGAAAAGCCGCTTTGTTTTCTTTTCAGCAGTTCTTGGCAGCATCAAGGAAGTTCGGGAGATTATTGCCGAGGCAAAACAACAACGTGCCTATCATAACCGCAAAACTCTTTTGTTTGTAGATGAAATCCACCGCTTTAACAAAGCCCAGCAGGATGCTTTTCTCCCGGCAGTCGAAAAAGGGGAAATAACCCTGATCGGTGCAACAACAGAAAACCCCAGTTTTGAGGTCAACTCAGCGCTGCTGTCACGATCGCGGGTCTTTGTTCTAGAATCTTTGACCCCGACAGACCTGAAAATCTTACTGAATCGAGCCCTCTCTGCCCAGCAAGGACTGAACAAACCAAATCTGACAATTGAAGAGTCTGCCCTCGATTTTTTTGCGGATCAGGCTGGTGGAGATGCCCGGATCGCACTCGGAGCATTGGAGGTTGCCGCAGCTGCAGTTCAAGGTAATGTTATTTCTCTGGAAACCGCTCAGGAAGCAATGCAGAAGAAAGCGCTCCTTTACGACAAGGGTGGTGAGGAACACTATAACGTCATCTCCGCATTCATCAAAAGCATGCGCGGATCCGATCCTGATGCAGCCCTGTACTGGCTGGCACGGATGCTGGAAGCAGGCGAAGATCCGCTGTTTCTGGTTCGGCGGATGGTCATTTTTGCCTCGGAAGATATTGGTAATGCCGATCCGCGTGCTTTACAAATTGCCCTGGCAGTACAGCAGGCAGTCCACTTTGTCGGCCTGCCGGAGGCTCGAATCAATCTGGCTCAAGGGGTGACCTATCTAGCCACGGCACCAAAAAGCAACGCCAGTTATCTTGGGATAGACGAAGCCCTCGCCGAAGTTCGAAAATCTGGGGCGCTCCCCGTTCCCAAACATATCCGCAATGCACCAACCAAGTTGATGAAACAGCTCGATTACGGCAAAGGTTATAAATATGCCCACAATTATCAGGAAGGGTTTGCTGAACAGACTCATCTGCCAGAGCAGATTAAAGGCAAATGTTTTTATCGCTCTTCCAATCGTGGCTATGAAAAGCTAATCACCGAACGGATGAGCCAATTGAAGAATGGATTCGACAAGGAAACACCCGAATGAAAGTAATCTGCGGAATCATTTTTTTGCTGTTAGGCTTAATGGCAACACCCGCAATAGCTAATGACTGGGAGCCTTGGGAGGTCAGCAAGAAAACACAAAAGTCACCGACCGCAAACCACTCAGTTTTACAAACCGCCGTTCATCTATTCCAGAAATACATATCGCCAATAGACGGTCAACGCTGCGCCATGTATCCCACCTGCTCCTCTTACTCATTGCAGGCAATCCGCAAACACGGATCACTTATTGGTGTTTTCCTGACCGTTGACCGCCTCTATCACGAAGGAGATCTGATCGAGCAACAGCACCCCATCAATAAATGGGGATATATCCGATTTTATGATCCACTGGAGAATAATGACTGGTGGTTGGAAAATTAGTTGTAAGTGTAATGATATCAACAAGAAATGATGGTGATATATTCATCTGATACAGCATAAACCAGTCGATTTGGTTCATCGGAGGAGTCGGTGAGGAGTTGGGACATTCTTAAATTACTAATTAACGACCATTCCCCTGCTATTTTTCACATATGAATCAAAACAGGAACACCCCTCCAGAATCAAATTATAAGTTCCTCCCTACCAGCAATCATACCGAACCAGTTCATCCAAGGGTTTACGGGTTTTCACACGTCCAGCTTCTTTCGGATAGCCCAGCGGCAGCATGGCAATCGGTTTGATGCCCTCGGGAAGTCCCATTACATTGGCTACCCTGACGGGATCAAACGCACCGATCCAGCAGGTTCCAAAGCCGAGATCAGCAGCAGCAAGGGTCATGTGGTCGATGGCAATGGCGGCATCGACCTCGCAGTAATTTTTGCCGTCGTACCGATCACGTGTCCAACCCTTGGCAGGTTCGGTGCAGATGACGATGACAACCGGCGCTTGGCGAAAAAACGGTGCCGGATAAGCAACGGCCAGCTCATCGAGCTTGACGGGATCACGCACGACAATAAAGTGGAAAGGCTGAAGATTTTTGGCAGTCGGAGCAAGATTGCCCGCCTGAAGGATTTCGTTCAACAGCTCTTCCGGTACAGGATCGGGCTTATAACCACGAATACTGCAGCGCTTTTCGGCCAATTCAATAAACCTCATGAAATACTCTCCTCTTACTTGGAAGATGCCAGGAAGTAAACTCGAGACTGTCCCCAGACCCATCGGGGGCTGTCCCGAAGTTTACGAGCCACGAAGAACTGCGGTGGTTTGCGCCGCTAAAGCCTGGGACAGCCCCCATGCGAGGACAGTCCCGTTTTTGCTGGACATTTCCTTAAACTAGCGCCATTGGGGACATAGTCCCATCTTCGCTGGATTGCTGAAATTTTACAATTTAAAACTCACCATAGATCAATCTGTCGACGAATCAACTCACTCCCGGTGTTTTCGCGCGCCCATTGGAGCAAATCCTGCGCAGGCGAGGTCTCCATGTTTTTCAACACAACCACAGCGTTCTTGCGTAATCGGGTCACACCGGCATAGGCGGTGACATGATCTTTGATGGTACGGCGGATTTCAGCTGCAGGGGCTTTGAGCAACCATTCAAGGTCAACCGGGATGCGCATGTCGTCCTCGATTCGCGGTGGACAAACCATGGTGCAATCATCGCAACCGAACAGCCAATCTCCAATCGACTCACTTTCCTCACGGGTAAGAGTTTCGTGCTTTTCGATGGTTAAATAGCTGATGCACTTGCGCGCATCAATCGGCTGGCCGGATCGAATTGCCCCAGTCCGACAATTCTTCACACAGGCGTGACAGGTAGCGCAAGCAAACGGTATCTGAGCCTGGTGGATGACCTCAGGCAGTTCGGCATCGACAAAGAGGCAACCGATAAAAATCCGGGTATTCCCCAAATCGGACACCCGCAAAAGATCGTTGTCTCCCACCACGCCAAGGCCACCAACGCTGGCAAACAGACGTTCATAGACGGGTGCAGTATCGACTGTTACTTCAGCGTGAATATTTTCGCCAAGCATCGCCCTTAGTTTATAGAGCATAGCCTGTCCGGTTAAATGATAATCAGCTCCCCTGGCATAAGCCGAAATATAACCGAGCAGAGCGTCGTTTGCAGGTGCGGGAAACGGGTGTGTTGCTGCAGGATTGCCCCAGCGGTTGCTGAAAGTGAGCACGAGCACCGATTTGGCAAATGGGAAAGTTTTCCATGGATTGGTTTTTTCGGGGAGCATCCGTTCAAGATAGTTCATCTCGCCATGCATCTCCAGTTTCAGCCAATCTGTCACCTGCGTACTATTTTCCTCAATCCGCTGCCGCAAGAGTGGGTTATCCATCCGGATACACGCTACTGAATGCGCCCCAATATTTCGGGAAGCTTCCGCCAACCATTCACTAAAGTTATTCCGATTCATTTTTCTCCATTGCTGAAATCATTGAAGGAACAGGCTCGGATGGCGCTAAGTTTAAGAAAGTTTCCAGCAAAAACGGGACTGTCCCCGCATGGGGGCTGTCCCAGGCTTTTGCGGTGCGAACCACTGCGGTTCTTCGTGGATCGTAAACTTCGCCCTGCAAGGCGGGGTGTTTTTTCATGGGTGAAGGAATACATGGGTATGTCGAAGTCCTGAAAAACCACGACAACACAGTAGGTCGGAGTTTTTTTGACGCCATCAGAACATGAATCGCCGCATACTTACATTCATCAACAGCCCCACCCCGATCATCATCGTCACCATACTGGTTCCACCATAGGAAAAAAATGGCAATGGCACCCCCACAACCGGGAGTAAACCAATAACCATCCCCAGATTGACAACAATATGCCAAAAAATCATTGCTGTTACCCCGACAGCTAGAAACAACCCGAACCGGTCAGCAGCGCGTCTTGCTACATACAAACCCCAGACAATTAAGAAAAAATAGAGTGCCAGCAATACCAAGCTACCAGCAAACCCCCATTCTTCTGCAAAAACAGAAAAAGCAAAATCGGTATGCCGCTCAGGTAAAAATGAAAGTTGCGACTGGGTTCCCTGAATAAATCCTTTGCCGAAAAGCCCCCCACTCCCCACCGCAATTTTAGACTGAATAATATGGTAACCACTGCCAAGAGGATCTGCCTCAGGATTCAAAAATGTGCGAATCCTGGCACGTTGATAATCGTGCAATCCAAACCAACCAGCCACAGCAATAAACGTCCCAAGAAGTCCTAGTACAACCAGGGTTCCACGCTTGAGCCCAGCAAACAGCAACATTGAGACTGCAATAAAAATAACCATCATAGCAGTTCCCAGATCGGGCTCTTTAAGAATTAATACCACTGGTAGCAATAATAATAGAGCTGGCTTCCAGATTTCAAACAACCCATAACCAAATGGATTTGCTGTTTTAGAAAAAATTCGAGCCAGCACTAAAATAATAGCAACTTTAATAACCTCTCCTGGTTGTAGATTAATAAAACCAAGATTTATCCAGCGGGTTGCCCCCATGGTGGATCTGCCCAGAAGTAGCACATAGAGCAACAAGCCAAGACCTAAACAATAGAGGTGAATAGCAAAATACTCCAAGTGGCGATAGTCAACTAGGCAGATTGTCAGAGCGATCAGGATTCCACCGGATAACCAAAGCATTTGTTTCAAGTAGAGAGGGGTTCCACCAGGCTGCCAGCTGGCCGTCGCACTGAACAGATTGGCAATCCCAATCCCGGCCACAATCAGCACTGTAAACAACAACACCCAATCAAAATTAGACACCAGACGTCGATCAAACATAGCTTATTCCTTCTGCTCCTGCGGGACTTGCCCCTTCAGCTCCATGTAGCGCTGGATAATTCGCTTGGCAATCGGCCCGGCTGCACGTCCTCCAGATTGTCCGTGTTCAACCACTACCGCAACAGCAATCTCCGGCTTTTCTGCTGGGGCATAAGCAACAAACAAAGCATGCGGACGGAAACGATAGGGAATTTCTCCATCCTTACCAAGCTTTTCTTCCTCATCAGATTTACGCCGGACAACCTGTGAGGTTCCGGTTTTTCCCGCGACCAGGACATTATCGAGATGAGCGACCCGACCAGTTCCCCGAGCGTCATTGACAACAGCGACCAGGCCATCCTTAACAGTTTTCCAATCAGCAGCTGAATAATCAAGTTGGCGAACAATCTCAGGCTCAGGATGCAACAACAGATGACCTTCCCAGTCTTCAATCTTTCGCACTACCTGAGGTTTTAAAACTTTGCCATTATTTGCTATTGCCGCCATCATCACCGCTAATTGTATCGGGGTGGCAAGGACAAAACCCTGCCCAATTGAAGCGATAACGGTCTCCCCAGCATACCAAGGTTTATTATAATGTTGATGTTTCCACTCTTGCGAGGGCATATTACCGGAGCGCTCTCCTGCTAATGGATAGCCAGTTGGTGACCCCAGGCCGAACTCTTTGGCTGCTTTTGACAATTTATCAATACCTAGTTCCAGCCCAACCTGATAAAACCAGACATCACAGCTTTCTCTTAATGCTTTGTTGAGATTAGTCAGACCATGACCCCACTTCTTCCAACAACGATAGCGGGAACCGCCAACGACAAAATCTCCCCGGCAATCGATAGTTCGTTCTGTTCCTATGACTCCTTCACGTAGTGCCGCCAAAGCAACAATCATCTTAAATGTCGACCCTGGTGGATATTGCCCCGCAATAACTTTATTCTGCAACGGATGACGATCGTCCTTCGCTAATGCACGCCATTCATCCCCGGCGATTCCCTTGACAAACAGAGCTGGATTAAAGGTTGGCCGGCTGACCATAGCTAAAATTTCTCCGGTCTTGACATCAAGTGCAACAGCAGCTCCAGATTCTTCGGCAAAAATTTCATCTGTCGCGCGTTGCAGTTCCCGGTCAATCGTCAGGTAAATTTTGTTGCCCGGAGTAGAAGGCTCCATCTGGAGTTGGCGCAACAGCTTCCCTTGTACATCAACTTCAACCAGACGCCGCCCTTTTTCTCCACGCAAATAGGGTTCATACTTTTTTTCAAGGGCTGTTTTACCAACAAACTCACCAGCTCGGTACTGGTTAAAATCCCCACTCTGCAATTCTTTCTCAGTAATCTCACCAAGATAGCCAATTAAATGAGCCGCTGATCCATGTTCAAGGTAGTCGCGAACCGGACGCACTTCGATCAGGATTCCAGGCAAATCAACACTGTGTTCCTGAACTCTCTCGACAATCTTCCGGCTAACATCCTGTGCCAACGGAACCGGGCGGTAAATCGGAAATCGCTTTCCCTCCTGCCAGCGTCGTTCCAGCTCAGAAGTTTTCATAGCAAGTAATGGAGATAATCGTTCAAACAGGAGAGACCGATTTTCTACATCCTGTCGCATAACAGAAACTTGAAACGAAGGGCGATTATCCACCAATAAGACCCCGTTACGGTCAAAGATTGGGCCTCGGGGAGCATCCAGCGACAAAACCCGGGTGCGATTACGAATAGAACGCGCCTGAAGATCTTCATAGCTGACAATTTGCAGATACCAAAGCCGGAGGAGTAACAGTAAAAATACTATGCCTGCTGCCACAGAATAAAATAAAAAACGGCTTTGAACGGCAGGTAATTCTTTCCATTTTTGATCAAGAGCCATGATGTTTACTCTGGTAAATCAGACCAGCCAGGCCTGATCGATAGCCGAATAGACGCTGAAATCGAAGCAATAGAACCAAGAATATGGCGGAAAATATTATATTTATCAGAAGCTGCTTAGGAAGGGCTGGCAATAAAATATGGAGAACAGGTGCAGAGTCGGCAAGAACAGTCAGATAAAAACCTACGAGGAGATTTTGAAGCAATGTTCCAGCGGCAATCAGCAACAACAACAGGGAAGGGCTCTCAATATTAAGATTCTCCGAAAGTACCCGCGTTACCAGAACAATAACTAGATAAACCGAAACATACAAACCAAGACTGGGGCCACAAAAACTATCCTGAAGGGCTCCCAGCAACAGACCCGTGATAAGTGCTCGAGGTAAATTTTCACTCAACCCCAGATAAAGGATCAAGATCAAGATAAGATTTGGTCGCCAATTAGGGGATAGAAATAATGGCAGGACACTACTCTGCAGTAAGGCAAAAAATATCCCGGTAAGCATAAATAGAAAAAAACCTTTCATTGGTTCTCTCCGACAATAACCATAACCTCTTCAAGATGTGAAAAATCAACCGCTGGCATTGCTTTGACCCGTTGAAATAAGCCAAATTGATCTTTTTCGACAGACTTAATCTGACCAAGAGGCAAGCCCTTTGGAAAAACCCCTCCCATTCCCGAGGTCACCAGCAAGTCTCCTATTTGAATATCGGCATCACGCAAAGCATATTCGATAGATAAATCTGCACCGCGTCCACGAGCAATTCCACGGGTTCGGGTTCGCTGAATCAGGGCAGCAATAGCTGAAGAGGCATCCGTTATCAATAGAACCCTGGAGCTGTCTGGTGCAATTTTTATAATACGTCCGACCACGCCTTGTGCAGCGACTACTGGAGAACCGTTGCGCAATCCGGCTCGGATCCCTTTATCGATAATAATTGTCCGCGCCCAGTTACTGGCATCTTCACCAATGACCTGTGCGGGCAAAGCTGGACGATCCAGGTCATCGACAAAAGCCAATAGTTTGCGTAACCGTTCATTTTGCAAGGAAATTTCCTGAACTTGTTGCAGTTGGGAGTGCAGTTCTAAATTTTCTTGTTCAAGTTCAAGATTGCGCTGCCGGGCATCGACCAACCAGAGGTAGTTCCGCCAAGTTTCGGAGACAGTGTCAGCAATACCATCAATGCTAGACTGAAAAGGTGCCGCAAAGGTGAGAACGGCACGTTCAAAAAATGTGGTGGCGGTTTTCTGGCGAAGATTATAGGAATAGAGAATCACTGTTGCCAGCACAAGAATAATGGTCAGTAACAAAAACTGATAGCGTCTTAACAGCTCACGCACTGGCTGCTCCAAGCGAACCCAGGTTAAAAATCGACCGAGGCAACAACACTAAAAAAGGAGGATCGGTTGATCCTCCCTGAAGATTATCACGATACTTCCAGATCATACCCTGATATCAGGAGGAAATAGCAACTTGTTTCAGCAAATCCAATTGATCCAGAATTTGACCGGAGCCGAGGACAACGCAAGACAAAGGGTCTTCAGCAACAACAACCGGCAAACCGGTTTCCTCGCGCAGCAGAATATCCAAATTTTTCATCATCGCACCGCCACCAGCCAGCACAATTCCTTTATCCACAATATCGGCAGCCAACTCTGGCGGAGTTCGTTCCAAGCAGATTCTGACCGCCTCAATAATGGTATTTATCGTCTCCATTATGGCTTCACGAATCTCATCTGAATTAATCTCCATGGTCTTGGGAACACCACTGACCAGGTCGCGTCCTTTAATATCCATGGTAACGGTGTCATCTCCGGTAGAATAGGCACTACCGATACCAATTTTTACCGCTTCAGCAGTCCGCTCACCGATCAAAAGATTGTACTTTCGCTTCATGTATTGGGTAATGGCCTCATCCAGTTTGTCACCACCGACTCGCACACTCTGAGCGTAGACAACTCCGGCAAGTGAAATAACGGCAACTTCTGTCGTTCCACCACCAATATCAACGATCATATTTCCCGAGGCTTCAGTAATTGGAAGACCGGCACCGATTGCTGCAGCCATCGGTTCTTCAATCAGGTAGACTTCTCGGGCACCGGCCGATTCTGCAGACTCACGAACCGCCCGTTTCTCTACCTGGGTAATCCCGGATGGGACACAAATGACAATCCGCGGACGAACCAGATTTTTGCGCTTATGTACTTTGTGAATAAAGTAACGGAGCATTTCTTCCGTGTGATCAAAATCAGCTATAACACCATCCTTCATTGGTCTGATCGCAACGATGCTTCCCGGTGTACGACCAAGCATCTCCTTAGCTTCAGTACCGACTGCCAATACTTTACGCTGCCCGGCAGCACCGGTTTTTACCGCAACCACCGAAGGTTCACTGACAACAACCCCCTTCCCTTTCATAAAAACGAGGGTATTGGCAGTGCCCAGATCAATAGCCAGATCATTGGAAAACATGCCCCATATGGCATTAAAAACATTGAACATACTCTATCCTATAGACGCCGAAATCGGCTTAAAATATTAAGTCATCATTCTGCTAAAAGCTCGGCCACTCTAGCAAACCAACTATTTTTAAGCAAGCGTTAAGCTCGCAAAAAATGATTGCTTTTCAGCAAATTGCTGGTCTAACATACCAACTTACATTTTTTGTCACATGTTATCCAAAAATACTGCTGAGGAGTTTCATTGTAATGCTTCAATTTGTCAGATCAAAACAAAAATCACTCTTGATCAAAATTGCCTTTGGCGTGATCATTCTGAGTTTTGTCATTGGCTATACCATGCTTACAGCACCCTCCGACCAGAGGGCAAATCAGGGTGGAAATATTGCTGCTCGCGTCAATGGTGACGAGATTAGTTACTCAGACTATCAGAACAGTTACAGCAATCTCTACAACCTGTACCAAAATATCTATCAAGGTAAATTTGATGCCAGACTGGAAAAACAACTCAACCTGCCGAAGCAGGCACTACGGCAATTGATTGAAGAATCACTCTTGATCAACCAAGCAAGCCAACTCAATATTGAAGTAACTCAAGAGGAATTAATTGACAGTATTGCCAATTATGATGCTTTTCAGATCGGTGGTAAGTTCAATCGAGACCGCTACCTTGAGGTTCTCAATTATCAACGCATGGATCCGGAACAATTTGAGTCAACGCAGAGGAAACAACTGCTGGCTCAAAAAGTACGAGCCAAATTGCAACAGGATGCCAGTGTCAGCGACGCCGAAATTGCTGCAGCTTTTCATCGGGAAAATGACAAAATCAACCTTAACTATGTTTGGATATCTCCGGCTCTAGTGGAATCCAAGGTTAGCGTAACTGATGCTGGGTTAAAATCATTCTTTGAGAAAAACATTGAGAAATTTAGAGTTCCGGAAAAAGTCTCGCTACGCTACCTGCAATTCGACCCAGCTCGATATGTAGACAAAGTGGGCACATTGAGTGATGAGGATCTCCAGCGCTACTACCGCCGCAATCTTGATCAATTTGAAATTGAGGAACAGGTTAAAGCTGCACATATTTTGCTGCGTGTTGCAAAAGATGCTAATGAAGAAGTCGTTCAAAAAAGGCAGAAATTAGCCAACGAGCTGCTGCAACAACTCCAGAATGGTGCCAATTTTGCACAACTGGCGAAAGCCTACTCAGACGACAAAAGTAACGCGGCCACTGGTGGTGAACTCGGTACTTTCGGTCGCGGAACCATGGTTAGAGAGTTTGAGGATGCTGTCTTTGCCTTACGTCCGGGGCAACTGAGCAAAGTGATTCGAACTCCACTTGGCTTCCATATCATCAAAGTAGAAGAATATATTGAACCTGGGGTGCAACCCCTCGTCGAAGCAATTGAAAAGGTTAAAACCGGTCTGAAACAGGAAAAATCCCGGCAACTGGCCTACGAAAAAGCAATGGATGCTTACAATATAAATCGCAAAACAGGAGATTTAAAAGCGGCAGCAACAGCTAATGATCTGGGAATCAAGGAAACCGGTTTTTTCTCAGTGAACGACGCAATTGACGGCATTGGCAAAGTGGCAGAAATCAGCCAAGCGGCCTTTGCTTTGAAGCCTGGTGAACTGGCTCGGC
The DNA here is from genome assembly GCA_021647765.1 of Desulfuromusa sp. Classification (GTDB taxonomy): domain Bacteria; phylum Desulfobacterota; class Desulfuromonadia; order Desulfuromonadales; family Geopsychrobacteraceae; genus Desulfuromusa. The sequence continues at coordinate 46,073 of JAKIUD010000007.1, forward strand.
CAAAACAAACCACTCAGGGAGTTTTTCTGTTTACTCTGAAAGAGCGACAAGCCAGTCACTTGCCCGAGCTTGCCAAGGTTAAACCTATAGTTGAACAGGCCTATCGAACCGAACAAGCACAGTCTTTGGCCAAAGAGTTGGCGGACAAGTTACTTGCCGAGGCAACCGTTAAAAAAAGCCTGATAAGTGCAGCTAAAAACTTAAAATTGACTGTTGAGGAGTCGGGTGATTTCAGTCGTAGTTTCGGCTCTTTTATCCCCCGCATTGGTTCATCTCAAGAACTTTCTGAGGCGGCTTTTTCTTTAACTGAAGCAGCACCAATTGCAGCAAAAGTTTATACTATTGGAGATAGATACCTGGTTGCCAGCCTAAAACATGCTGAAGTGGCCGATTTTAAAAGCTTGGCTGATGCAGACCTCAACCAACTGAAGAACCGACTTCTGGCTGAGAAAAAAGAGCAGATAGTTGCTGAAAAAATATCTCAGTTAATACAAACAGCTGAAATTGAAATTTTAGTTCCCGATTTAGTCAGCGCCTTTAGCAGTGGAGAAAGTAAAATATGACACCGATTATCACTCAAACAGATTGCCCGGCACTTAACCTGATCAACCAGGGAAAAGTCAGGGATATTTATGACCTGGGAGAACATCTACTGATCGTCGCCAGTGATCGAATATCTGCCTTTGACGTCATCATGAATGAAGGTATTCCCCAAAAAGGCTACGTCCTGACCCAAATTTCTAAATTCTGGTTTGAACAAATGTCTGACCTGGTTCCACATCATCTGATTTCAACTGACATCAAGGACTTTCCAGCGATTACCCATCAGTATCGAGATCAGCTGGAAGGACGCAGCATGTTGGCAAAAAAAGCACAACCGCTGCCAATAGAATGTATTGTGCGCGGATATCTGTCCGGTAGTGGCTGGAAAGAATATCAACAATCTGGTTCCCTTTGCAGCATTCCATTACCAACCGGTCTGGTGCAAAGTGATAAACTCCCCGAAACGCTGTTCACCCCATCGACTAAAGCTGAACTTGGTGAGCATGACGAAAACATCTCCTTCGAGCAAGCGATTGAACTCTGCGGAGCTGAGACAGCTCAACAAGTCAGTGATATCAGCATCAAAATTTATGAACGCGCCCGTGATCTGGCTGACAAAAAAGGGATCATTATTGCTGATACAAAGTTTGAGTTTGGCCTGTTAGATGGTCAACTCATCTGGATTGATGAAGCCTTAACTCCCGATTCATCACGCTTCTGGCCTAAAGATCAATATCAGCCAGGTGGCCCACAACCCAGTTTTGACAAACAATTCTTACGCGACTATCTGGAAACTCTCGATTGGGGGAAACAAGCGCCTGCCCCAAAATTACCAGAAGAGATCGTCCGCAAAACCGGTGAAAAATACCTGGAAGCTCTTAAACGCCTGACCGCTTAATTATATCTTGGCAGAAGCGGGTTAAAGCACATCTAAATCCCTGTTATTTTCACGCAAGCCATGGTGCTTCTGCACCATGGCTTGCGTGTCCCACACACCATTCCGTCACCTGCTCAAATCTCATCTTCAAAACAAAACAATGTTTGCTATATGTATGTTTTTGTCATATATTGTCTTTCGCTTCTCATGAAGAAAAAAGTAGGCATTTAAGTACCAAAGAATAGTTTCATGTTCCAGATTTTCGATATAAGGTCTCTTGATCTATGAAACCGAGCTTTAAATATTGGATTTTTCTCGGTGCAATCTATTTTGCCCTCATCAGCATTATTATTGCTAGCCTGGTTGGCGCCTGGGTCAGCCTCAACGAGACCCAACAAGCGGTCTTGGGAGAAATGGTCAATAAACTGGTTCCCTTCCCTCTCCTCGGAACAATTACAGTTCTGTTTATTATCGGCGCATTGATCAACCTCTTGTTTAATGACTATATTGTTCCCATACTTAAACTGGCTGAAAGTGCAAGAATAATTTCGACGGTAAACCCGAAACATCGGGCACAAATCAAGAATGCATCAAAAGAGATTCAATATCTGGCAGAGATCATCAATCAATCGGCTGACGCCTTTGCTGATTTACAGGAGGATGTTGCTGGTAAAATTGCCATAGCTCAAACTGCTCTAGATGAAGAACGGACTCGGCTTGCTGCACTGATGTCTGAACTGCCGCACGGGGTCATTGTCTGCAACACCGATGGTCAGATCCTCCTTTACAACCAGCAAGCGCAAGAATTATTCAAAGAGAACCAATACGTTTTAAAACAAGATCATCAGATTCAAGGCATTCTCGGATTAGGGCGCTCAATTTTCAGCCTTCTTGATCGTGATCAGATTGTCCATGGATTAGAAATGCTCCACAAGTGCCATATTTCTGGTCGAACCAAGATGGTTAATAATTCCATGATAACCTTGCGCAGTGGCCTCTGTTTGCGCGTTAATATGGCGCCATTTTTTACCGAGAAAGAAGATACGGAGACCATTACTGGACTGGTATTAACCCTCGAAGACATGACCAGACAGATAGAATCCGATAGCCGCCGCGACATGTTGATCCAATCTCTGATTGATGAGCAGCAAAAAGATCTGGAAGATATCCGTGATTCAATTACCAACATTTTGGGGCGCCCCAAACTTGACCCGGAAGAGTTACATAATTACAGAAAAAAAATAGACCAAGCATCCCAATCGCTGCATGAAAAAGTCAAGGAAGCAAGGGCAAATTACGCCCTCCATTTACATGCACTCAGTCAAAATGAGAATGTTCTGGCTCATAACTTACTGGATGTCATCAGCAATAATATCTACGAACGCTTCTCTATTAAAGTCACCCCAGTTGCTCCCGAAGGAATCTGGCTACAGCTCGATAGTTATTCGGTGGTTCAAGCCATTTCTCATCTTGCCGGGCTGTTAAGTACTCACACAAATATCTCAGAGATTCTGATGACCTTAACCGCTGACGAAGAATCTGGTGCGGAATTGGTAATTGCCTGGCCAGAAACAAAAACAACTCTGGATTTACTTGAAACCTGGCAACAGACACCGCTGATTACCGATACGAAGGGAAATCTGCTTAATTTCAAGGATACGATTGAGAACCTGTCAGGGGAAATTTCTCCAATATCTAATGCTGAGGGGGAATACACTGGTGTCATAATCAGCTTTCCTCCGGCAGATCAGGATTATCGTCTGGCAATCCAGAGTGAAGTTGAGCACCGCCCCGTCTCTTATGAGTTTGATCTTTTCAATCGAGGAAAGTGGAAGGAGTTAGACCAAACCCCGTTAAGAAAACTGACTTATGTTGTCTTTGATACAGAAACAACCGGTTTAAGCCCGTCAAAAGGGGATGAGATTATCCAGATCGGGGCAATTCGAATCATCAATGGGCACCTTCTCTATCATGAAGTGATCGACCAACTGGTTGATCCAAAACGTTTCGTGCCACAGAAATCGGTAGACATTCACCATATTCAACCCGCACTACTCCAAGGGCAGCCAACTATTGATAAAGTTCTGCCCCATTTTCATACCTTTGCTGAACATTCAGTACTGGTTGCCCACAATGCCGCTTTCGATATGCGCTTTCTCCAACTACAGGAAGAAAAAACCGGTATTGTTTTCGACAATCCGGTTCTTGATACAATGCTCCTCTCATCGATTATCCATCCAAATCAAGAGTCCCACTCTCTTGATGAAGTCGCAGCACGGCTCAATGTCACAATTGTTGGTCGCCACACTGCTCTGGGAGATGCTATTGTTACCGGAGAGATACTGGTGAAATTAATCCCACTTCTTGAGGCTCAAGGAATATACACATTAGCCGATGCTTTGACTGCAGCAGAAAAATCACCTTTTGCTAAAGTTGCATATTAGTTCTTTAGAGATAAACCGTCACGCAGAGGATACGGGGACAATGAAAAGACCATTTTAAGACTGGATAGAACAGATGTTAAAATCAATTTTCAAGGAATTCACCAGTAAAAAGAGGGAAATGAATGATCCCCTGCTCGCCTATGTAATTGATGCCTGTGCCACAATTGAAAACCACTCTACACTCAAACAAAAAATAGCCGAGACCAGCTTCTGTGTGCTCGATCTGGAAACAACCGGACTGGACATGGTCAATGATGTCATTATCAACATCGGTGCAGTCAAACTGAAAAAAGGGAAAATCACCAAAATATTTGAAGCCTACACCAAACCTCCGATTCCCATTCCACCGAAATCGACAGAATTCCACGGCATGGTTGATTCCATGTTTGTGGACAAGCCAGTCGTCGGTGAGGTCTTGCCCGAATTGCTTCAATTTGTCGGTGACAGCGTTATTGTTGGTCACCACATCAATTTCGATATCCGCATGTTACACCGCCACCTGAAAGAGCTCTACGACGTCGGTATTGCCAATGCTGTCTGGCTTGATACCATGTTTCTCTACCAGATGGCTCATGAGGATCAGCTTCATCAGCCACTGGATCATTTACTCGAATATTATTGTGTTCAATGTGATCAGCGCCATACGGCACTCGGTGATGTTGTTGCAACCGCTAAAGTCTTCGTCAAGATCATGAAAGAATTACCTGCCTCGTATAAAACCATAAAGGATCTGTCCCGTTCCCAGAACAAAATGCGTAGAAAGGATTCGTAACTTATGTCTGAACCTGTTTGTCATTATAGGCGTAAGATTATCTCTGCTGATGAATATAAAAAGCTGCAGCAGTTAGAAACAAATGAATTGGTTGATACTCTGGCAAAAAAATACCTGCAGTGGAAAACCCCTTATCAGGAAGTACTGAATACGTCACGAGCCCCATTCTACCGTTGGTTTGTTGAAGGAAAAATAGATATCTGGCAGAACACTATTGGCAAACATCTGCGTACCAACCGCCGCAATAAAGCAGCATTAATGTGGGTTGGGATTGATGGTCGCGAGAGGGTTTATACTTATCATACCCTCGCTTATGAAGTAGAGCGACTGGCGATGGCGCTTGTGAATCTAGGGATAAGGAAAGGGGACAATGTCCTTATCTTTACTCCCAACCTGCCAGAAACAATTGTCACCATGCTGGCCTGTGCGCAGGTTGGAGCAGTTCATATCATCTATCATATCGCCTATTCCTCTGAATCACTGGCTGCGCGACTACAGGACTGTAAAGCCAAATATATCGTCACTGCTGACAGCTGCCCCCAAACAGCATATATGCTCAAAGAGAAGGTTAACGATGCTTTAAGCAAGATCGATTACAAAATAAAGCATTGTATTGTGATCGAACGAACCGGAGAGCGGGTTCACATGCGCCCCAATCGGGATCTCTGGTATCAGGATCTGATTACCGATGAAAAGTATTCCAGAGGGGCAAAGATTGATACCGTACGAGCTGCCAATGATCCCCTGTTTATGCTCTACACTTCATCCAAAACCAAAACCGCCAAAGCGGTTGTCCATAGCACGGCAGGTTTTCTCATGTGGGCACAATTTACCACTGAATTACTGTTTGATATGGATGATCGCGATATTTTCTGGTGTACTGCCGATTTAGCTTGGATAACCGGTCATACCTACGGGATTTATGGACCCCTCTCCCTCGGCAGTACCGTTTTTATCTATGAAGGAAGTATCACCTACGAAAACACCGCCCTCTTTTTTGATTTTCTGGATCGTTTCCATATTACCCGGATGTTCAGTAATCCAGCATTACTACGCAGCATTATGCGGGCTAAAAATAGCCGTCGCTATGAGGCTAAATCAGCCAATGCACTTCGCCTTATTGGGTGCGGTGGTGGTGAAATAAAAGACGATCTCTACCAATGGGTTTTACACACACTCCCCAAGCAAGGAAAAATTCCATTGGTCAATATCTGGGGACAAACAGAAGCAGGTGGGAGTCTGATGGCCAATGTTCCAGGAATTTCAGACAGCAAACATAATACCAGACTACGTCCTCTGCCAGGGGTGAAGTGTAAATTAGTCAACAAGAATGGCGAGGAGATTGATGCCTACGATGAACTAGGATTTATGGTTCTCACCAACCCATTACCATCTATTTGCAGTGATTTGTATGGAGACAGCAAAACCTATCGCTCTATTTACTGGGAGAAGTTCAAAGGGAAAAAATACTACTCTACCGGGGATCAGGCAATTGCCTGGAAAGATGGGAGCTATGTATTAACCGGTCGGCCAGATATTGCCCTCAGCGCTGGAGCCGGAAACCGAAAAATTGATGAAGTGGAAGCGACAATCCTCAGCCACGAACGGGTCAAGGAATGTGCCGTCGTCTTTATTGACCACCCAGTGCACGGTTATATGCTCCTGGCCTTCTGTGTTTTAAAATCCTATAAGGATGAAAGCTATAATGCTGAATCTCTGCAGGCCATCAAAGAACATATCATTGAAGAAAGTGGAGAGTTAGCTCTTCCTGACGCGATCCGTCTGACCAAATTTTTACCCAAAACACCAGATAACGAAATTAATCGTCCCCTGCTTAAAGAGATCTCTCTGCAAATGGAGGGACTGTAGCAGCAATACTCTATTTTGTTTTTGAAGCACCATTTCCCGTGTGACGCAGCCGGAAAGAAACGGAACTTTGCAGGAATTCGAAGAAAAATGTTTGGGCTGAAGACGAGCTTTTTCTTCACTGCGATGTGCGGGGACGCACCCCCGCGACCTTTTAGTCTGCTAACCGCATTCCAGAGACACGAGACAAATATATGTCCCGAATAGCACAAAGTTTAAGCAACTTTGTAGTAATCTTGGGACTGCCCACAGCACCATCGGGGGCTGTCCCGAAAGTTTACGAGCCACGAAAAACCGCGGTGGTTCGCACCGCAAAAGCCTGGGACAGCCCACTGCGAACGGACAGTCCCGCATATACTGGAAATTTCCTTGAACTAGCGCCATCTGGTTCCATCCAAAAATTTCATTACCCCGGATAGAGCAAATAACTGCTGCTCTTCCTTTCCCGTTTTAATCTGCCATTATCAGCCATTTCCTTGATCAATCGCTGGAGCTGCTTTTTGTTTGTATCGGCAAAAAGAGGATAAAGATCAGTCTGTTTCAGCCCCGGCTGTCTGGTCACTTCAGTAAGAATAGATTCTTCTAAGCTGGAGGATTCACTAGCTATGGGGACAACTGGAGAATCGCTCTCCGTTGAGTCAAATACCGTCTCATGAGGAGGCTCCTCAAGGCGCTTTTCAGATTTTTGAGTCGCGGTACTTTGTGCGAGGGACATTTCCTGCTCAGCCTGAATTTCCCGTTCTATCGAGATAATTTTCTGATAAAAATAGAATCCAGCACCGACAAACAATAACAGAACAATAAACCAGAACATTTAAACCTCCAAATCAGTGGGTATTTTCATCATCCTGGTTGAACCAACGCTCAAACCAGCTCCGATGATCTTTTGCTGCTAAGATTTTAAAATCATTTGGTCCAAGCCAGACTCCTCCACAACCGGGACATTGATCAAGGGGAACTCCGTGAAAAACTGTCGGCTCAATGGCTTTGCCACATTTAGGGCAATGACCAAGAGCGGCCGTTTCTATTGCTTTCTGTTTCATCTTTGCCAGGTTTTCCTGTTCTGTTCTGAGAATATATTCATTTTCAAGTGCCTTTTTACGCTCTTCCCAAGCATCTGTCATCGATAAACCTCCCACATGAATATCTGCTTGTTTCACAAATGCAGTAAATAAGATTGCTTCCATTCAACTATAATCTAACCAATATTGTCCAGCCCCATAAGCAGCTCCTTTACCAAAGTTAAAAAGACTGCCCAGCTGTAAAATCCAGATCAACGCTCCCAGTTCGTCCCCAGAGACTCTTAAATGCCCCATCAAACCACCCAGGTTTTGTTTTCGATACCTCATGTTCAGGGTACGCCAATCTTTCCATAATAACTTATTTTCAAGCGATTGCACCCGACTTGCCAAAGAAATCAAGACTGCCGGAGCGTCGATCAACCCGACTCCGGCATACCCTGCCAAAAGCGCCGTAATCCGACGCAAAAGATGGGGGAAAATATCGACAAGTTCAGCTTTAAATAAGGGTTTACCCTGCCGTAATAACCGTAATGGACTGATAATTTCGAGCTGAATTGAATCGAAGGAAACGCTCTGCCGTTCCAGCCACCAAGACAGATTACTCACTGGTGGAGTCAGCGGACGGGTCTGTTTTCCAGCGAACCAGAGCATTGATCGGGCACCACTGCCATCCTCTGCTTCAACCCCTTCTAGAATAAACTGTCCAGAACCATGATAGAGACCTTGCGTTCCTAAATGCTGCAACAGGGCAACAAAAGCATCCACGGCATTGATGCCTGAACCAATAAAGAGAACCGGCAGAATAATTTTCTGTTTCGCTTCAATCAGCCCATACTGCGAAATGTCGGGAGAGAGGATCAATGCCGGAGCTGGTTTTTGAATCTGCTGCAATAGCAACGGATTATCTGGAAGATCCGGTTGCAAAAGTTGTTTCAGTTGACTGACAAAATTAATTTCACCTTGTTCTGGAAATGATTTCAATGCCTGTAATAATTCGCGCCGTAACTGTAGCAAACCGAGCACCGGCAGGTCAAAATCACTATTGATTTCAAGGTGGAAATACAGTTTTACATATTCCACCTGTTCCAGCGCTGCCGGAAATGGAGCTTGGTATCCCACTTAAACCTCCGATAAGATTGCACCCTGAGTGAGATTTTGCTATATCCTATCCTCAAATCAGAATTGCAGAAAACATAAATATTCTGCTTGAGCATCGAGTGGCGCTAGTTAAAGAAAATTTCCAGCAAAAACGGGACTGTCCCCGCAGGGAGGCTGTCCAGGCTTTTGCGGTGCGAACGACCACAGTTTCATGGCTCGTAAACTCTTGGGACAGCCCCCGATAAAACTGGGGACAGTCCCGAGTTCACTGCAATACTACTTAAACTAGTACCATTCGCTTGAGCATCCTAATCTAACCCATAAGGGAGAACAACTGAATGTTTCAGTTTACACTATTGCAGGAAGACCCACATAGTCGTGCTCGTCGCGGACAGCTGGAAACTCCACACGGAACCATTGAGACCCCGATTTTCATGCCAGTTGGTACCCACGGAGCGGTAAAAGCCATGACCCCGGCACAGGTGGAAGAAACCGGGGCGCAGATTATCCTTTCCAACACCTATCATCTGCATCTGAAACCAGGTGAAGGATTAATCAAAAAAGCTGGCGGTCTGCATAAATTTATGAACTGGAAAAAACCAATCCTCACAGATAGTGGCGGATTTCAGGTTTTTTCTCTACCGAAGAAAAGAATTGGTGAAGATGGCGTTCATTTCCGCCACGAATTAACGGGTGAAGAAATTTTCCTTGGACCAAAAGAAGCAATGCAGATTGAAAATGATCTGGGTGCCGATATCATCATGGCTTTCGACGAATGCATCCCTTACCCGACAACTCAGGATTATGCAGCAAAGTCGGTCAAGAAAACCATCCGCTGGGCTGAAAGCTGCTTAAAGCATCATTCGCGAAAAAATCAGGCTTTATTCGGGATTGTACAGGGGGGCGTTTACAATAATTTACGCCGCGAATGTGCTGAAACCCTGACTGCCATGGATTTTCCCGGTTATGCCATCGGCGGAGTCAGTGTTGGAGAAGGGTTGGAACTCCTGAAAAAAGTGGTCGATTATACCGAACCGTTCCTGCCAAAGAATAAACCACGCTACTTGATGGGAGTTGGTCTACCGGAAGATATTCTTGAGTCGATTGAACGCGGTCTGGATATGTTTGATTGCGTTATTCCAACCCGCTATGCCCGCAGCGCCACATTATTCACCCGGCGTGGAAAAATCAGATTAACCAACCGCAACTTTCGCCGGGATTTTTACCCCGTTGATCCATCTTGTGATTGCTACTGCTGCCGTAATTTCAGCCGCGCCTACCTCCATCACCTATTTAATGCCAATGAAATACTTTCGGCAACTCTGGCCGCGATTCACAATGTCCGTTTCTACCTGAATATGGTTGCTGGAGCACGGACAGCCATTGAAGCAGGAGATTATCTCGCGTTTAAAAAAGATTTTCTTGAAGAGTACCTGTCGGGGAAGAAGTAAACACCTATGTGAAAGTGCATAGATTGGGGCGAGACTGAAAGTTTTGGGCTAAAGTCTATATGCTGAATGCCAGTACATCGAGGACAGATTTTCGTAAGTTTGAGAGCAAATAGCACCGCTATTTGTCGAAAACGCTCGGAAATACGAACCGATTAGACGGTTTCGCAGTAGGCTCTTGTATTCTCGGACAGGCTCCTAGGCAAGTTGAGTCAAGTGGATAGCCAGATAAATAATTATATACAGTTCTTTCTCATTCAATATTTTCCTAACGATAAAAGGGTTCAACAGCGCTGATATACGCCAAAAAAGCGGACTGAAATTTCCTCAGCCCGCTTTTATAAAACTATGAAAAAGAGATCAAAATACTAGCGCATCATAAATCCAATCATTTTCTTCATCCATGAATTTTTTAGCATGTTCATCATCCAGCTTTCGCCAATTGACTTATTCAGGAACGACATACTGGGAAAAGAGTGTTGCAACAACATAATATCTGCAAGGCGGATTTTCTTCTGGATGGCCAACCCCCATTCATTGATCATTTCGGCCGAACCTTCCCCAATCACAGAGGCTCCGTAAATTTTACCCAATTTGCTGGCATAAACCCGGACGGAACCGGTCGTCACTTGCTCAGCAATTGCAACACCGTAATCACCATATTTTGCTTCGATGACATCATATTTGATTCCTGCAGCAATCAGCTCTGATTCCTGCATTCCAACCATGGAAACTTGCGGCTCGGTAAAAACTGTCCATGGAACCACATATTTTTTGAAATCTTTCTTGAACGGCCAGGGGCGCATAATATTCATCAAAGCAATCATCCCTTGATGCATAGCAGCGTGGGAGAAAAGGTAATTGCTATTACAATCCCCAACAGCATAAATGTGGCTGACATTGGTCTCTAAATTACTGTTCACCGGAATGCCTCTGGAAGTGTAATTGACACCGGCATTTTCCAGGTTCAATCCATCAAGGGTCGGAACCCGGCCTGCTGCCAACAGCAACCGTTCGGCCTCCAGAGTTTCACCTTCTTTAGTTTTCAAAATAACTCGACCGTCCTTTGACTCTAGCTGGCTGATTGAACGGCTGTTATAAACCTCAATCCCCTCTTTTTCAAAAACTTCCTCAAGGGTTTCGCCAGCAAATTTATCAGCGAAAGGCAAGAGATGAGGATCCATTTGTACAATCGTGGTTTTACACCCAAGGCGAGAGAACGCTTGAGCCATTTCCGAGCCAATGGCGCCACCACCAATAATCAACATACTTTCTGGAATATCATCCAGATTAAAAAGGTTTTCATTGGTCAGGACATTATCAATGGAATCCAAACCCGGGATGGGTGGTTTTGACGGCTTGGTTCCGGTACAGATAAAAATTCTTTTAGCGGTAATTTTACGATCCCCAACTGCTACAGTATGCGAATCGACAAAGCTGGCAGATCCTTGCCGAAGAATTTGATCAACCTTTGCAAACTTAACCGCATATTTTTTATTATTAATAAAATCGAGCTTTTCCTGAATATGAGGAAATGGATTCGTCACTTCGGGTAACGGCATCTCTGCCAGATCAAAATCAGAAAATTTTGTTACAGTATGTCGTGTCTTGGCCATCCGCAGTAAAGCTTTACTGGGAATACAGCCAACATTCATACACTCACCACCGGTTTTATTTTTTTCAATAGCACAGACCTTCAAGCCCATTTCAGCACCCATAGCAGAGATAACCATCCCTGCCGGGCCAACCCCGATGGTCAGAATGTCATAATCATATTTTTCCATATCATTTACCCCTTTTGAGTGAGCAGTTTAAAGCCAGTTTGCAGTCCACTTAATTGTATTTATTATATATATGGATTATAAAATGTAAAGACTTTTTTACTCGAACTTAGGAGCTCAACTACGATTCTGAGATAAGAGGGCATAATTATGAGGATATTTAAAAGAGCACCAACCGAATAAACAACCTTTCAAGTATTAGCTTTACACCGTTTTGCAGGAAGTTACTATCAGGAATTCAGTGTTGTTTACGATAAAGAAAAGGAGTTAACAGAAAGGCTCCTTCTCATGGAACGTGTCTGTTGATGACAGGTGCATTTTATTTTTTAGAAATATTTGCGGTATTACCTTCTGCACGCAATGTTTTAACTGATCGACCGGAGATTCCCCAGCTGTCAGCCTCAATTTCCTTGATAATAACCTGGGTGGAGGATGGATTTTTATCGAGAACCCGAACCAACAAATCTGTAACTCCCTCAACAAGTTGTGCCTTTTGCTCTTTTGTCGCACCCTTAGTCAGATTAAATTCAACATATGGCATAACTTGACCTTTCTGTGTGTGAAGAATTCTAACTATTCATTATTCTTTGACTAAAATATCTGGACTGATTGATTATAGACTGTTCCAGTTCTTTCTGAAATAAAAAAAGCCCCATGGTTTCCCACAGGGCTTTCAGACTTAAAAATAATAATATATTTTAGAGCCGGACGATATTGGCTGCTTGAGGTCCTTTTTGACCATCAACAACATCAAAGCTAACGCGTGCACCTTCAGACAAAGACTTGAAACCTTCGCCAGTAATTGCTGAAAAGTGTGCGAAAACGTCTGGGCCGTTATCCTGCTCGATAAAACCAAACCCTTTAGAATCATTAAACCATTTAACTGTTCCTTCTGCCATTTTTCTTTCTCCTTACTTGGTCCCCTGTGGGGGTTACGTGACGCAGACCAGTGTCTGCAAGCCATAAAAAAACCACTCAGTCCTATTGGTCTGTGCGGTTCTTATCTAACTTAACAGTAAAATAATCTACACAAACTGGTTCCGATGCGATGAGACACTAGCACATGTCCAAATCGAAATCAACCTTTCAAATTAACTTTATTCACTTAATGATAATTATTTTCATATCTAAGTTGGCAATAATTGTCTAACTATCTCAGAAAGCAAAAGACTGGGGTCACAATTCAATCAAAAGCAACAACAAAGCTTCCGGCAAACCCTTCAGAAACAAAACTATGAACTGCTTTTTCTGCTTGTTGCAGCGAATTATAGTCACCAGCTCGTACCCGGTAAATTCTTTGACCATTCACCATAAGCGCCGAAACAACAGTCTTACCGTAACGATTCCGCATTTTTTCTGCTAACCGATAAGCGTTCTCAGCTGTCGAAAAAGCCCCAATTTGCACAGCAAAGCTACCGGAATCATAACTAACCGGAGCCTGATACGTAACCTGTCCCCGGTCTGCTTGGCGGAACCCGAGGGCTTCAATTTGCACTAACGCCGTACCGGAATCAACAATTCCAATCTTCTTGGCAGCAGCATAAGATAGATCAATAATACGTCCAGCAACAAAAGGACCTCGGTCATTAACCCGCACAATAATATGTCGACCGCTCCCCAAATGGATCACTTTGACATATATTCCCATTGGCAGTGTCTTATGTGCCGCACTCATTGCATACATATCGTAAACTTCACCATTACTGGTTTTTCGACCGTGAAATTTACGCCCATACCAACTGGCCACGCCACGCTGTTTAAATCCCCGGTGATCACGCAAAGGGTGATAACGCTTACCGTCAACCTCATACGGCTTTTGCCACCCCGCCAATTCGCGGGTTTCCGGCGTATCAATCACCCTGGTGGTATGCCCAGCACAGCCTGCTAAAATAAAAATCAGTATCAGGCATATTGAGGGGAAAAACATTCGAAACAATCGAAGCATAAAACCTTATTTACTGGTTTAAAGAGAGGTAACAGCAAAACCGGAACCGTCCCCGCATGGGGCTATCCCAGGCTTTTAAAATAATCTTTCAAAAAAATACTACTCTAGAGATCGATGGCTAAGCAAAAATTTCAATCACCAAGGCGCAGTAATTTTTCAGAGGTGAAGGCATACATGAGCATGTCGAGATCCTGAAAAACTGCTGCAACACTGGAGATTGGACATTTTTGCGACGCCATCATTACTTTGGTTCTTCAAACACGGATATTGCCCTGAAACGCTGATAGCGTTGCTCAATCAAACCTTCTGGGGAATATTCTTCTAGCTCTGCAAGATGTTTCAGAAGATATTCCTTAAGCGTTATTGCAGCTAAATCATGATCTTGATGAACCCCACCGAGGGGTTCCGGGATAACTTCATCAATGACAGTGCCCAAGCTATCGACATCTTGTGCCGTTAATTTCAAAGCCTCTGCTGCCTGCGGACCTTTTGTCCCATCACTCCAGAGAATAGCAGCACAACCTTCAGGAGAAATAACCGCATAGACCGAGTACTGCATCATCAGCACCCGATTACCCATAGCAATTGCCAGCGCCCCACCGGAACCACCTTCACCGGTAATTGTCACAATGACTGGAACCCGCAACATCGCCATTTCGCGTAAATTTCGAGCGATGGCTTCGGCCTGACCACGCTCCTCAGCACCAATACCGGGAAACGCTCCGGGGGTATCAACAAATGTAAAAATAGGCAAACCAAACTGATCGGCCAACTGCATGATCCGTAAGGCCTTACGATAACCTTCGGGGTTTGGCATCCCAAAGTTACGGTGAACCTTCTGCTTGGTATTCCGTCCCTTTTGATGACCGATAACACAACAAGGTTTCCCCTCTATTCTGGCAAAACCACACACCAGAGCAGGATCGTCACGATAATTACGATCACCATGAACTTCAGACCAGTCAGTAAAAATCCGCTCAATATAATCAAGAGTGTAAGGACGATTGGCATGTCGTGCCAGTTGAGTTCTCTGCCAGCGGGTCAGATTGGAATAAACGTCTTTTTTCAGTTTATCTGCCTTTTTTTCTAATTTTTTTATCTCGCTGGAAAAATCGACATTAGCAGTCGAATACTCACGCAACTCACCAATTTTTGTTTCAAGATCAGCAATTGGTTTTTCAAAATCGAGGATTTGATTCATCTAAATTCTCCCTGCCCAACAATAGACATTAATCAACTTGTATATTCAATTAATCCTTAAAAGTATCCCACAATAAAACTTCGGAGTGTAGAGGTCAAGTATGATGGTCGCAACTCATTGCTACTCAAAATTCATCACATTATAGCCGAACAAGACCTCAGCATCAGCCATGGCTTGATCAGTAGCAGACATTTTCAACTGTTCCGGGAGGGTGATTGTCGTTTCACTACGATTGGGGATGACAATGTGAAGCTGCACAGCACACTTCCCCCGATAACGCTGGATAATTCCCTTAAGTTGCCGCATCTGGAGCTCATCTAGACCAGGGGTCGTTAATCTGATATGAACCAGCTTAGCCAGCGTCTTTTTGACATCACGCAACAAAGCCACTTCGGTTGCCAGTATTTTACAAGCCTCTTCCCCGACATCCAGATCACCACTGACCAGCAATGGATCCTCCCCCTTTAACAGCTCCATTGCTGCACTGTAAACCTCTGGAAAAACAATAATTTCAACCGAACCGCTCAGATCTTCCAGAGTGATGAATGCCATCCGATCACCTTTTTTCGTGATCAACTCTTTAATCCCCGACACAATCCCACAAACTCGTACTTTCTCTTTATCGGTGCGCTCTGCCAAGTCGGACGTTTCACAGGTTGCGAAACGCTTGATTGAGTCACTGTAACGTGCCAAGGGATGCCCGGTAACATAAAAACCAAGCGCCTCTTTTTCATAACTCAACAGGGTTTTTTCATCCCACTCTTCAATATCGGGGAGGTCACCATATCCATGACCACCTACAGACAAAATTTCTTTCGTTCCAAACAGAGAATCCTGTCCTGACTCCAGTTCTCGTTGCAGACGTTGACCAATCTCCATTGCATCTTCAAGACCGGCAAGAAATTGAGATCGCTTTCCCCCCAGGCTATCGAATGCTCCACATTTGATCAGAGCTTCAACCACCCTTTTATTGACCTTGCGCAGGTCGACACGTTCACAAAAATCCTGCAATGAAAGGAACGGTTTCTCTTTGCGTACCAACTGAATTGAGTCAAGAGCGGCAGAACCAACCCCTTTGACTGCACCAAGACCGAAGCGCATAACATCTTCTGCAACGGTAAAAGAACGTTGAGAAGCATTGATATCTGGAGGCAGAACCTTGACCCCCATAGCGCGAACTTCACCGATATTTTTAATCACCTTATCGGTATTTTCCATATCCTCAGTGAGTAGTGCTGCCATAAATTCAACTGGATAATGGGCTTTAAGATAAGCGGTCTGATAAGCGATCAGTGCATAGGCTGCAGAATGGGATTTATTGAAACCATACGCGGCAAACTTTTCCATCAGATCAAAAACAGCTTCTGCTTTCTTCAAATTCAGCTTATTTTCAGCGGCTCCGGCAAGAAAGATCTTTTTTTGCTTAGCCATCTCCTCAGGCTTCTTTTTCCCCATTGCCCGGCGTAATAAATCGGCAGAACCTAAACTATATTTCGCTAAAACCTGAGCAATTAACATCACCTGCTCTTGATAAACAATAACCCCGTAAGTATCTTTAAGAATCGGTTCAAGCTGTGCAAAATCATACTTAAACTGCTCAGATCCATGTTTTCTTTTAATGAATGAATCAACCATCCCTGAACCTAACGGCCCAGGACGGTAGAGTGCCACCATTGCAATCAAGTCTTCAAAACAGTTGGGTTTAAGTTTAACCAGATATTCTTTCATTCCACTTGATTCAAGCTGAAATACCCCGGTCGTTTCAGCACGAGTAAGCAGCGCAAAAGTTTCCTTATCGTCAATAGGAATTGAACGCAAATCAAACGTGGCATCTTTCCCTTCACGAATAATACGAACCGCATTTTCAATCACAGTCAAAGTTTTAAGCCCGAGGAAGTCAAATTTGACCAACCCGATCTTCTCGACATACTTCATCGGATATTGGGTGACTTGCCCTCCCGACTTGGGATCAACATAGAGAGGAAGATATTCAGAAAGTGGTTTCGGTGTCACCACAACCCCGGCGGCATGAGTCGAGGCATGGCGGGTCAACCCTTCCAAAGCCAGTGAAATTCTCACCAACTCTTTGATTTTAGGATCCTTCTCAATCAAAGTTTTTAACTGTGGTTCCTGATCAATCGCCTGCTTTAAGTTAATCCCAAGCACATTTGGAACCAACTTGGCAATTTTATCCACCTCACCATAGGGGATGTTCAATGCTCGGCCAACGTCACGCAAGACCCCTTTTGCCAACATTGACCCAAAGGTGATGATCTGGGCGACATTCTCTGCCCCATATTTCTGCCGCACATACTCAATCACCTGCTCACGGCCATAGATACAAAAATCAACGTCAATATCAGGCATTGAGATTCGCTCTGGATTCAAAAATCGTTCAAACAGAAGATTGTAAGGAAGCGGATCAATATCGGTAATTCCAGTAGCATAAGCAACCAGGCTGCCAGCGGCTGACCCACGACCCGGCCCCACCGGAATACCCTGATTTTTGCCCCAGTTGATGAAATCGGCAACAATCAGAAAATAGCCGGGAAAGCCCATCTCATTGATACAGGTCAGTTCCTCTTCCAGGCGATCTTGATAAACTTGAAGATCTTCCTCACTTAGATCACGGTGCCGGCGAATTTCGGTTAAACGTTCTTCCAGTCCAATTCGGCTTTGTTCTTCAAGAACCTGATCAAGAGTTTTCTCTGCTGGCTTTTCATATTGTGGAAAGTGATAGGTATTAAAATCCAGATCAAGGTTGCAGCGTTCGGCAATCTGGATGGTATTGGCAATCGCCTCAGGTTGTTTCTGGAACAACTGAACCATCTCTTGCGGCGACTTGACATAGAACTCATCATTTGGAAAGCGCATTCGATTCGGGTCATCCATGGTTTTACCGGTCTGAATGCAGAGTAATATTTCGTGAGCAAAAGAATCTTCGCGGGATAGATAGTGGCAATCGTTGGTTGCAACCAGAGGCAAATCTAACTCTTTGGAAATCGATATAAGACCGGCATTGGCCTTGGCCTGCTCCGGCAAGTAATTTTCCTGTAGCTCAAGGTAGAAACGCTGCTGATCAAAAATCTGTGCCATCTGGGTGGCGCGCTGTAGTGCTTCTTCGGGTTGATTGAGATTAATTAGTGTCGGCAACTCACCGCCAAGACAGGCAGATAGAGCAATCAATCCCTCATTGTGTTGAGCCAGCAACTCCCAATCAATCCGTGGTTTATAATAAAATCCCTCACGATAAGCAGCAGAAACCATATGGCAGATATTTTTATATCCGGTCTGATTCATACAGAGCAGAACCAGATGATAAGAAGCCTCCGATGATCCACGAGCATTCCCTTTAGTAAAACGAGAACCCGGTGCAACGTAAACCTCACAACCAATAATCGGCTTGATCCCTGCACTCATTGCCTTGCTGTAAAATTCGATGGCACCAAACATATTGCCATGATCCGTGACTGCAATAGCCGGCATCTTGAACTCTTTAGCCCGGGCAATTAATTCATCAAGTTTTATCGCCCCGTCAAGCAGGCTGTATTGGCTGTGCAAATGAAGATGGACAAAATTGGAATGTTCCATAAGTGATAAATTATCCAAGGGGAATATAGTAATTAATGATTGAGAAACTGCTTTCGCCAGAATTTAGCACTGCCAGAGTTCACCGGTCAATAATCTTCAGGCTGAATTATCTCCCCTTTCCAAGAAACTTAATTTGCGCTATTTTCTCATGACTCCAAGTATAAATCTGACAACTACCAGACAAGGAAAACCAATGCGTATTGAATCTGATCTGAAGCTTGGCTTTAAAGATGTTCTCATTCGTCCCAAACGATCGACGCTGAAAAGTCGTTCCCAAGTCAACTTGGTGCAGAGTTTTACTTTCTTACACAGTCAACGAAAATGGAGTGGAACCCCAGTCATTGCGGCCAACATGGACACTGTCGGAACCTTTGAACTGGCAAAAGTGCTTGCCAGTTATGGACTGCTGACTGCAATCCATAAACACTATAGTCTTCAGGAGTGGAAAACCTTTCTTGATCATCAAGACAAGACCATTTATCAGCGGGTTATGGCCAGTACCGGCACCACCGAAACTGATTTCAATCATCTCAAAAAGATTCTGTCACAACATCCGCAACTTGAATTCATCTGTATTGACGTCGCCAATGGCTATGCCGAGTCATTTGTTGAATTTGTCAAACGGTGCCGTGACAGTTTCCCCGACAAAACAGTTATCGCTGGTAACGTCGTCACAGGAGAGATGGTCGAAGAATTGCTCCTTTCCGGAGCGGACGTTGTCAAAGTTGGGATAGGACCAGGGTCAGTTTGTACTACCAGAGTTAAAACCGGGGTCGGTTACCCGCAACTTTCAGCCGTCATTGAGTGTGCTGATGCAGCGCATGGACTGGGTGGCCGGATCATCTCCGACGGGGGATGTGTCTGTGCCGGGGATGTTGCAAAAGCCTTTGGTGGTGGGGCAGATTTTGTCATGTTAGGTGGCATGTTTGCTGGACACGATGAAAGTGGTGGTCAATTGATTGAGCGGGATGGCCAGCAATTTAAACAATTTTATGGCATGAGTTCAGAAACAGCCATGGCTGAGCACGCTGGTGGCGTAGCTGAGTATCGTGCTTCAGAAGGAAAAACAGTAGAGGTTCCTTATCGAGGAGCCGTTGCAGACACAGTGAAAGATATCCTTGGGGGGATCCGTTCCAGTTGTACTTACGTCGGTGCTGCGGCTCTTAAGGAATTAACCAAGCGGACAACTTTCATCCGGGTTCAAGAACAGGAAAATAGATTTTTTTCTTAAGTAGTTCCAAACAATCTATCGACTGCCAAAATCTGCACAACAAATAAAGGGACACAGCCATGGCAAAATACAGCCGTATTGAATATCAGCTTCACCCCTTGCGCGACGCTCTCTATAACGAACTTCATATCCGCCCTTTTCACTCTCTGAAATCGCCGCAACAGGTCACCCATCTGGCCGCCTGTTGCAGTTCAGAAGAGTTGGAAAGAGGATACGACCTTCTGTGTGACCTGTGTAAACGTTATGAAATCAATCCACCGCAGACAGACTCTGTAACTTTTTATCAAAACTTTGGTGATTTCGTTATCAACTGGGAGCGGCACGTTGAATTTTATTCATTCACAATCATGCAGCCGGCACCACCCAAAGGGGAGCCTTTTCAGTATACGGCGATTGACTTACTACCCGCCGACTGGCTGAGGCAACTCCCTGGACAGATGATAGCAGCATTCCATATTATTATTGACGACCAGCACCTTGAATACAATGCAAACTCCCTCGCCCATTATTTTGAAGGACATTCCGTCATGCGGAGTAGCACCTATGAGGGAAAAGCGCAAATCTACACCGCTTTTAAATTGCATGGGGATGGTTACGGTCGAGTTATTATTTGCAACAAGGGAATGAGCGAGTTGCAAACCGGGCGTTTATCCCGGCGCTTAATCGACCTGGAAACTTATCGTCTGCTCTCCCTGCTCTCCTTGCCAGTCGCCAAACGGATTGCTCCACAACTCCTCGATATGGACAAACAATTGGCTGAAATTCTGACAGTTGTTGCCAAGCTGGATACCGCAAGCAGTGAGCGAAAATTGCTGGAAAAGTTAGCCAAAATTGAAGCCCGGCTGGAAACCCATCGAGCCGATACAACTCACCGTTTTTCTGCGACGCGAGCCTACCATCAGTTGGTTAAAGATCGACTGGAGCGGATCAATGAAGAAAAAATTGTTGGACATCTTTCCATCGGGGAATTTATCAATCGGAGGTTAAATCCAGCATTAAGAACTTGTGATTCTGTCCAGAAATGGATGGAAAACCTGTCTAAAAGGATTGAACGTGCCAGTGACCTGATGAGAACCAGAGTGAATCTAAATCTTCAGGAACAAAACCGCTCTCAACTGGCCGCCATGAACCAGCGCAGTAAATTACAATTCCGTCTACAGGAAACTGTTGAAGGGCTTTCTATCGCCGCAATCAGTTATTATGCCGTCGGACTACTCAGTTACCTGTTCAATGGGCTCCCGCTCAAACATTGGGGAGTGGATAAAAATATTCTTCTCGCCAGTTCTATTCCGGTTGTTCTGATCGTAATCTGGAGTATTACTCGACGGATAAAACATAAGCTGATTAAAGATCAGGACATAGACGAGAACATTGAAGGTTAGCCGAAAGCAGCTGAAAAAAAATAACCACAGCTGCTCTCGGCATTGAACAACGCTTAAAAATCGGGAAGTGCTGGTGGTAATTGGTCAAAAATTGTTGTAAAAGCCCAGGTAATATCAGCTGCCAATGGATTTCCAAGGGCATCTGCCAGCATCTCATTCACGGTAACCTGATAATTGCTGAAAGGGATTAACAGCTGACTCGGGGTAAAGGTCAAACGAATCTGCTCAGCATCATAATCAAAATTCCCGGAAACCAGCCCATTCGGTCCCTCTAGCTCAATAATACCACTCATCAGCAACGTTTCATCCAATGGCTCATCAAACGACAGCGAAATAATTGCATCAACCGGAGCACTATCGTCTGCGAGGGGGGTTTGGCTCAGCAACTGCGGTGGCCGCATATCCCATATCTCATAATTTTGCTCCAATCGCTGCTGATACAAAACCAATAAATTGGCATTCAGACCAATGATATCAACAGTTTCTAGAATATCATCGGTTAAAGTTTCAATATCCACCATTTCCTCCAGATTCCGTTCGTTATCCAGAGCCAGCTTAATCAGCGGTGCCTGCCAGAGAATCCGGTCACTCACAATGAAGGCTGCCAACAATTGTTCTGTATCAGCAATCTGACCACCTAAATTCTCGGAGAGACTCACCCGTAAACTGCCCATGATATTGGCGACAACCTGACCTGCCCTATGGGCACGACCATACTCTGCAAGCAGATCCGCATCCACCGTGCCGGGCGCAAGATAGTCAGTAAAAAGAGAAACTGAATCGGCAATCCCCAGCTGGGATCGAACCGCTATTTCTGCCTGTTGCACAGAGAAAGATGGATTTTTATCGCATTCTAACTTGATCAATGTTGTTAGAGGGGAAACAAATCCCCAATGACCTGGCAGTGTTTCCAGCAGGTAACTATTGGCAACCGCTATTCCGGTATCTTCATCAACTGTCTGTCCAGCAAAAACCTGCACAACAACAGGGTAAAGCTCCCCCTCTCCGGGGTTAACCTCTAATGTATAAACACCACCAGCTGTCGACTGTGCCATTGGCTCACCATTATCATAGATTCGATTCTGGTTCCGATCGAGAAAGACCCAGGCATCTACAAGATAACCATCGGCAACAGTGCCAGATAAAGTTGTCGCTGTAGAAGAATTCCCATCATCAACAGTTCTACTGCTGTTACTTGTATCCCCCCCCCCTCCTCCACTACAGGCAGATAACAGGGAGAGGATGGCCAAAAGAATTATGTTTATTTTAAGAAATCTTTTCATCAGTATGCTCCTATCACTGCAAAGGCTTTGGAATGAGTAACGAAATATCTTGCTCAGTTGGGTTCACATAGATCCAGTAACCAATCCATGGAACCAGAATTGCCGAATCAACTCCAGCAGCACTGGCAAATTCGTTACGATTCCCCCAATCTGTTCCAAGATAGGAGTAGACCCCATCAACAACCAGATTATTGGCTGCTGCAGTCAACCACAAAACTGGCACAGCTGTTCCTAACCGAACGCTAATATCGGCTAAAGAGACATTTCCACCATAGGGATTGCTGATCAGATTCCAGCCTGATTTGATCTGAAATTCATGCACATTGTCGGCAATTTCACCATAGATACTAAGATCAGCTAAAGTTGAATCCAAGCCACGTTTCAATACGTAGCCTTCACCAGACGCAATAGGTGCACCCGAATCAGTCAGTTCAAATTGTCCACTAACTCCAGAAGCGGATTCCCAACGATAGACCTGACCGTCATTGAAAGCTTCGGTCGCATTTAAAGCATAAGCGTCGATTCTGGAAGCAATACCAACAACATTTTTGCCATTAAGAAGTTCCACCGTCGGGCCGGGCAAATTCCCGCTCTGTGGATAACGCCACACTTGAGCACCAGACAAATCTTCTGCACTGAAAAAGAATCGATGTGAGAAGGAAGCTCCTAAACGGGTCTTAAAGATATAATCAGCACCATTGGTAAGCACACCACCATCGATTTCCATCTCATATTTATATCCATCCAATATCAGGAAAACCTTCCGCTGAGCTCCAGTTACAGAATCACGCAGGACAACCCGGAAACGGTAATCCAGATCTTGCTTAGGTTTACTATCAACCAGGTTGTTCCTGTCATCACCACCATCAACGCGCTCAACACCGATCAGTCCAGACCCAGCAGGATCAAGGCTGAGCCCAGCAGGTATCGGGGTGAAAATCGCGGTAATCGTGTGGTGATCAGCGACATTTTCAAAATCATAAGTAGCGACCAAACCAACTGAAACATTATCCACCAACAAGTCGTTGATATAATATCCAGCCATTGGAGTCAGTTGATAACGCTGCATACCTCCATATAAAACCGAGGTGTCACCTTCTGGAGTAAGAAAGCCACCAACACCCGCAGTTGCCGAAATAACCCAACCGGATCGGGATGCGTCCAGCGGAAAACCATCACGCGTATCAGCAATGCCATCATTATCGTCATCCAGATCAGCGTTGTTACCGATTTGATCACCATCTGTATCTAGCCATTCATTAATATCATCCGGGAAAGCATCTAGATGATCGAGCACCCCATCACCGTCGGAGTCCTGATTCACATAAGCACTCACCTCAATCGCAAAGGATGGTAGTGATGCACTGCTGTTGCTATCATTAACACTGATAATAATACCGGAGCTGGTCCCTACCTGTGATTCTGTCGGGCTTCCACTCAGTTCACCAGTTGAAGAATTAAAGGTTGCCCAGATCGGCCTATTGACAATGGAAAAGGTTATCTCATCACCATCAGGATCACTGGCAACCGGGGTAAAAGAGTAACTTGTCGTTGCCATGGTTGAAGTGTCAGGTGAACCACTGATGACAGGCGGACGATTACTGTTTGAGACTGTGATTGAAACAGCCTCAGAATCGCTGAACAGACCATCCGTTACACTGAAGGTGACGGTAAAATTACCCGCCTGAGAATAATCAGGAGCCCAGCTGAACCGCTGCTGCGCGGCATCGAATACCGCCCCGAAAGGAAGACTGGAAGCACTGTAGGTCAGATTATCATTATTCGGATCGCTGGCAGACACAACAAATGTCAGCAGAGAATTCTCTCCGATCGATTGATTGCCGATAGAGTTCAGAACTGGCGCTTCGTTACCATTTCCAACCGTAAAAATGACATTTTCTGAATCGCTGAGTGACCCGTCACTGGTCGAGAATAACACCTGGTACGTTCCAGCCTGATCATTCCCCGGAATCCAGCTGAATGAACGAGTTGAGGGGATAAAGACTGCCCCCGCAGGCAGGTTACTTGCGCTGTAAGTGAGAGGATTATTATCTGGATCACTGGCATGGATGATGAGATTATAAGAATCACCCTCAGCCAGGCTCTGTGCGCCAATGGGATCCAGAACCGGCGGCTGGTTAACATTTGTGACGGTTATGGACATTGTTTCTGCGTCACTGGCACTGCCATCACTCACCGTGAATGTCACTGAATAGCTGCCCGATTGATTGAATGCGGGAGTCCAGCTGAAAGCACCGGTAGAGCTGTTGACACTGGCACCAGCAGGAAGACCACTGGCACTATAGGTTAAACTGTCACCATCGGCATCCGTTGCTGAAACAGTAAAACTTAAAGTAGCTCCCTCAAGGATAGATCTATTACCGATGGCAGAAAGAACCGGCGGGTTATTTTCACCACCGACAGCAGGACTGGTAACAGTATTGGAATAGGTACTCTCATTATCCGAAGCATCGTAAGCAGTCACCGCAAAATAATGCTCCTCAGCATCAGGTAATCCATTCACCGTAAAGGTCAGGACATTCCCGACATCGATGGGAGAACTCCCTTCTGTCGCTCCAGTACCATCCAATGGTGCCGTTGAAGATCCTGCAGCATAGTAGATTTTGTAGCCGGTTATAGAACTGGGGCTGGGATCCCACGACAGGGTCACTGTTTTGCCCCATACGTTAGCAGAGAAACACACCATGACGACAATCAGCAGAAGAGTTTTTTCGATGATCAATCTTTTCATTTTTTTCTCCCGATGCCCTTTCAATAATTGACCGGACAAAAAATGCGCTCACCTCTGTTGCCGGAGATGAGCGCATTTTTTTCCAAACCAGGAGCGGGGAAAATGCACTGCATTCTCTTCGGC
Organism: Desulfuromusa sp.; assembly: GCA_021647765.1. GTDB lineage: Bacteria > Desulfobacterota > Desulfuromonadia > Desulfuromonadales > Geopsychrobacteraceae > Desulfuromusa. Next base: position 71,432 of record JAKIUD010000007.1, read on the forward strand.
AACCCGGCTATCCTGAAATTGAGGACCCGTGGCTTTGCGACACCAGATTTCTCTGGTTTTGCCCTTTCGGAGATGATTTATGTTCTTTTTTACAGCACTTTTCTCCTGTGCTGTGATTATACAATCTGTCCAGAATAGCGCTAGTTTAAGGAATTTTGCAGTAATCTCGGGACTGTCCCCAGGGTTATCGGGGGCTGTCCCAAGAGTTTACGAGCCACGAAGAACCGCAGTGGTTTGCACCGCAAAAGCCTGTGACAGCCCCCATGCGGGGACAGTCCCGTTTTTGCTGGAGATTTCCTTAAACTAGCGCCATTCCAATATGTCCCCTTACGATATTTAATTAAATCCACAAAAAAACGCCCACCCCGTTGCCGAAGTGAGCGTTTCTCAAGTCATATTTTATAAAAGGCTTGAAGAAGTCCGCTGAATCTTCTTCGGCAACCCGGCTGTCCTTAACTTGAGGATCCGTGGCTTTGCGTCACCGGATCACTCCGGCTTTGCCCTTTCGGTAGATAGCTATTCGCTAAATATTTGTCTTGTACGACAGGATATATTGATCAAATAAATAAATCAAGAGAAAATGAAAACAGGCTCATCTTTCATGGAACATTATCTCCCAAGACTCGTACTCCTGCCAGTTCCAGCATGTTGACAAGTTTTATCAACGGGAGCCCAATCAGCGAATTATAGTCCTCTCCCTCCATCTTCTCCATCAAAGTAATCCCCAAGCCTTCTATTTTAAAAGAGCCGGCACAGTCAAACGGTTTTTCTCTCTGTAAATAATTAAAAACCTGTTCATCCGTCAGATTTCTGAAACTGACCGAAAAAGTTGCATAATCTGTCTGAACCGTGCCACTCCGGCTATCCAATAATGCCAATCCAGTATAGAAACAGAGGGTTTTTCCAACCATCTGTTTCAATTGCTGAAACGCAGCATCCAGATTGCCCGCTTTTCCAACAGGTCTATTGCGTTGATCAACAAATACCTGATCAGAGCCGATAATTAAAGCGTCAGGATAACTCTCCACCAGACTCTGAGCTTTACCAAGAGCGAGATGGCGAACCAGCAATGCCGGAGCCACATTGGGATCGATCTTTTCAATAAAAGTGGGTGCGACAGAAACAAAAGGCAGTCGCAGCTGACGCAAAAGCTGTTGCCGATAAGGGCTGGTCGAAGCCAGAATAATTTTTCTCATCAGGATTCCTTTTTTCGCCCGACCCCATTCTCAAGCAACCATTAAGCTGCCAGATGGTGGGTCGGACAATATTCAGTAGATTTACGACTCACCCCCGCAAATAATTGATTGCACTCCCTGGCCGAGTTCATTCTCTGCAACAAACTTTTAACTTCAGACAACATTTGCTCCAGTAACAACGACTGGTCAACTGCATCAGAAAAGGACTCTATCCCTCCGGACTCACTCCATACCGGAAGAATCTGGGCATACTCTTCATCCCCCAGAAAAACCTCACCCCAGAATTCACAGCTTCCATCGCCAATCAACCCACGGATCACGCCGGTTGATTCAGCACCGGAACATTGTAAATCTATATCACGAATGTCAAAGTAGATGCTGCATTCTTTTGTGCCACTTGCCGGGGATAACCAGATCATCGCTTCCTCCTTTAGAAAGTTATCGAGTTACCACCTATTTTACACAGTCGTGTGTCAGATAATGTCACACTTGCAGATTGTTTTATTGAAAATCCACAGCACTCCGCAACCCGGATAGAAATTTCTTGCGTAGCGGCTCGGGGCTGACAACTCGGACATGAGGAATAAATGAATATAACCAGGAGAGAATTTCTTTATCACCACTGGCGCTGAAACGGATCATCAGCGAACCATCCTGGTGATTTTCAATCTGCTGATCAGGATGCCAGATTCGCTCGCGGATCAGATGTGCAACTTCTTGATCAAAGAATAATTCCAGTTGTTGCAACTCACCCTCATTAATCAAACCAAAGGCCGTTCCGGTCAGCATTTCAACCCGATAATTTTCAGGAACTTCAAAGCGCTCAGTCTGCACTTCAACTTTCTCAATCCGCTCAACAGCAAATAACCGGAGAGCCTTTCGATTATGGGCATAACCACCAATATAGAGTCCGTTTTTAAAAAACAGGAGGGTGTAAGGATTAATCAAGTAACTTGCCCGGCGTCGCTTTGCCGGTTGATAATGGATCAGACACTGCTGTTGTTTCAACAACGCCTGACGCAAATCCTCCAGCAGTTGATGTTGTTGGGAATAGTCCTTAACCCCCAGGAATCTGGGTGCCGAAGCTTCCGCAATTCGTTCCAGATGAGCGACACTGCGCGGCGGAAGATTAGAACGAATTCGGGAAAAAATGGATTCAAGATCGTCCTGAAATGGGGTTCCCTGCAAAAACGCCAACTGACCACGACACAGATAGAGAGTCATCAACTCTTCAAGTGAAAATATAATCGGTGGAATTTTGCTGAAGCCGGAGATAAAACCATAGAGGACACACCCATCATCCTGACGTTCGCTGACCAAAGGATAGCCCGCATCCAGAAGTGCCTGCAGATCCCGGTAGATTGTCCGCCGTGTCACCTGACACTCTTCCACCAGCTCATCAACCGTAGCCCCGTAACGCGCCTCAAGAATCCGGATCAGATCATGAAGACGCGCAGCCTGACTGTATTTTTTGGGGGTTCGTCCAGGTTTGTTTTTTATAATCATTATAAATTTCTAGATAGTATCAATTAACTTTATATGTAAAGAAATCCGACAGTAAACAAAGACTAAAACACTTTGGACAGCCCCAAATGGCACTAATTTAAGTAATACTGTAGTAAATTCGATGAGATGGTCTCCCCCGCTTCACTCATCGGCGTCAATGCGCCATGATGGTAATCAATCATTCCATCAACAGAAACGAGAGGAGACCACCATGAAGATTACCACTATCGGTTTAGACTTGGCAAA
>JAKIUD010000074.1 GCA_021647765.1 Desulfuromusa sp.
GCCTTCATCGGGAAACCTATCGCGAAACTGATTTAGATTCATGGATATACCTCCTTGTGGAGCTATTATCCATAACAACAATGTCAGACTATGTCACATCCACCTTTGTTTGGTGGATAGAACCGTAACTTTTAGTCAGACGATCCATATATTCTCTTATTGCTAGAAAGCTTGTTGTTTTATGTCAGTCCAACAAATATCACCGCCCAAAGTGGTTCTGGTAGGAAATCCAAATGTTGGCAAGAGTGTGGTTTTTAACGCTCTTACCGGCGCCTATACGACCGTGTCAAATTACCCGGGGACCTCTGTGGAAGTTTCACGTGGTTATTGTCTGATAGATGACCAGCGTTATGAAATCTTGGATACCCCAGGTATGTATTCGATGATGCCGATTACCGAAGAGGAGCGGGTTGCGCGGCAGATTTTGTTAAAGGAAGATCCCCATGCGGTTGTTCATGTGATAGATGCTCGCAATATTGAGCGAATGTTGCCAATGACTCTGCAATTGATTGAAGCGGGTTTGCCGGTTATTCTGGTTGTCAATATTATGGATGAAGCTAAGCGGTTGGGTATGCAGCTGGATCTTGAACTGCTGCAGAAAAACCTTGCGATCCCGGTGATTGGGGCGGTGATGAAACGGAAAATTGGTCTGGATGAATTGCGCCAGGCGATTTCTGCTTACGCGATGGTTCCATATCATCCATTTTCCTACGCTCACGACCTGGAAGAGGATATTTCCCAAATAATTAAACTTATCCATGGTGATTATCGTCTAAGCCGTCGTGCGACCAGTATTTTACTGATGCAAAAAGATGATGATATCCAGATGCTGGTTGCTGAAAAAGAGGCCAATAATGGCTATGAGCACTTGTCCGAAGTTATCCGCGAGATTTCTTTCCGTCGTAGAGTCGATTTACACTTACAAATCAGTTTGGAGAGGAGAAAAATTTGTAAGCAGATGCTTAATGGAGTGGTAAACCAAACCCATAAAGAAGGTGAGATTTTTTCAGACAAACTGTCTCGCTGGATGATGAATCCACTCACTGGGGCACCAATTTTATTTTTGGTTGTCTATTTCGGACTCTATAAGTTTGTCGGAGGTTTTGGCGCTGGAACTTTGGTCGATTTTCTTGAGGGGAATCTGTTTGAAAATTATATCAACCCGCCGGTGGTTCATTTTGCCGAAAAATATCTGACTGCTCACTGGTTATTTGAGCTGATCGCTGGTGAATATGGTCTCTGGACTTTAGGTATTCGTTATGCGGTAGCATTGGTGTTACCGATTGTTGGTACTTTTTTCCTGGTATTTTCACTTCTGGAAGATACTGGTTATTTTCCCCGTTTGGCACTACTGGTTGATCGACTTTTTAAAAAAATTGGCTTGTCTGGCCGAGCAGTTATCCCGATTGTTCTCGGTTTAGGTTGTGACACCATGGCGACATTGGTGACGCGAACGTTGGAGACAAAACGGGAACGAATTATCGCCACCATGCTGTTGGCGCTGGCTATCCCTTGCAGTGCCCAATTGGGAGTTATCTTGGGGTTGTTGTCAGCAGAACCCAATGCTTTGGCGGTCTGGACAATCTTTTTATTGTTGGTATTTCTTTTGATTGGTTTTCTGGCAGCAAAGGTGTTGCCGGGAGAAAGCCCGGTTTTTTATATGGAAATCCCGCCGTTAAGGTTACCGCAACTGCGCAATGTGGCAGTAAAAACTTTGACTCGAATGCAGAGTTATTTCGTCGAGATTCTTCCCCTGTTTTTGTTCGCCTCGGTGGTTCTCTGGGCGGGCAAAATGACTGGAACTCTGGGAAGTGTCATCAATGTTTTTTCTCCCGTTGTCAAAGCTATCGGTCTGCCAGTTGAGGTGACCACGGCATTTGTGTTCGGTTTTTTTCGCCGCGATTTTGGTGCAGCAGGTCTCTATGATTTACAGTCATCCGGATTATTAAGTGCAACCCAATTAACTGTTGCAGCGGTGACCCTGACACTGTTTGTCCCCTGTGTTGCTCAGTTCCTGGTGATGATCAAGGAGCGAGGTATTAAGGTTGCCCTGTTTATATTTATTTTTGTAACGGTGATGGCTTTTTCTTCAGGATGGTTTCTCAATAAATTTCTGCTTGCCACGGGGTTGTTGGCATGATCTGTGGCTTTTGTCATAAAGAAATAGAAGACGTAGTTGGCGCTCCTGCGGGTGGGAAAAGCTGCGGTGCTTGTTTGGGGGGGTGTCATAAAATTCATTGTCCGAATTGTGGTTATGCTAACCCGGCTCCAGGAAAGCTGCTAAGTCGTTTTTTAAAGAAAAGGATAAATCACGATGGAACGATTGTCTGAAGAAGCTGAAGAAATTCTCGAATCCCTCTGGGTGATGACGGTTGAAGGAGATAATGTTGGCTGTCTGCTGACATCCTTAAAAGTTGCGATCGATTCAGGGGAGTTGCTGGAACTGGTACGGCGGGCTTATGTTGAAATTCGTGGCGACCGGGTGTGTCTGCGTAAAGAGGGGCGAAAAGAAGCGCAGATGACGGTTCGCAGGCATAGATTGGCTGAACGTTTGACCATGGATATTCTGGGAATTTCCGGAGATGAAGGGAACGATCAGGCGTGCGAATTTGAGCACTTGTTGCGTCAAGGGGTTGATACCAAACTCTGTACCCTACTGAACCATCCAACCACTTGCCCCCACGGGAACCCGATCCCACCGGGTGAGTGCTGTATTGAGGCTCGGCAGCAGGGTCAACCCGGAATTGTTGCTCTCACTGAACTGAAATCTGGTGAGGCTGGTGAGATCGCTTACTTGTCTGCAAGTGATGACAAGAAAATGCAGAAGTTGATGAGTATGGGAGTGTTACCGGGGAGTCAAGTGACTCTAACACAAAAATTTCCCAGTTATATTTTCAAGGTTGGAAATTCGCAATTTGCTGTAGATGACACTCTGGCGAGGGAGATCCATATTCGTCGACCGGTGAAATAAACTAGAAATAAATTGAAGGAGGTTTTTTGTCTTCATCCTCTCTGCAACAAAATAAACTTCTCCTTGTCGATGATAGTCCAATAAACCTGGACTTGCTAGTGACATCTCTGGGTAAAAACTACGATTTACGTACCGCCATTAGTGGTGAAACAGCTTTAGATTTGCTAGCTGAAGGCTTTTCACCAGACCTCATCCTTCTCGACATTATGATGCCGAAAATGGATGGTTATGAGGTCTGCCAACGCCTGAAAGCAGACAAAACAACTCAGCACATTCCCATAATCTTTTTAACTTCTCTGGACAATGAAGAAGATGAGGAAAAAGGGCTAGGTCTTGGGGCGATTGACTACATCACCAAACCTTTTAATCCAGCAATAATGAGGCAGCGGGTACAGACCCAGATAGAGTTGAAACAACATCGAGATCACCTTGATGAATTGATTGCTAAGAATATCCAGGAATTACGGATTGCCAATGCTGAAATTTTAAAAAAAGAGACTTACTTACAAAGTATTCTTAGATCTGCTCCGGTCGGCATTGGGTTGATCGTTGATCGTAAATTCCAGTGGATCAATCAAAGAATGGAGGAGATGGTTGGTTATACGAGCACCGAACTTCAAAGGCAAAGTGCCCGGGTTTTGTACCAGACAGATGAAGAATTTGAGTGGGTAGGAAAAGAAAAATATGCTCAGATCAGCCAGTTTGGAACTGGCACTGTGGATACACGATTTGTCACAAAAAAAGGTTCGGTTATTGATGTTTTTCTCAGCTCTACCCCTCTGGATAGCAACGATTTATCTGCTGGAGTTATTTTCACCGCTTTGGATATTACTGAGAGAAAAAAAGCTGCAAATTTAATCATCAAAGCTAAAGAAGAATGGGAGATAACTTTTGACGCCATGTCTGACATGGTTACGATTCATGATAAAAACATGATAATTATTCGAGCCAATAAAGCGGCACATCATTTTTTTGGCGTCGATTATGGGCAACTGAATGGAAAGAAATGCTGTGAGGTTTTTTGGGCCTCAGCTATAACTTGTCCTGGTTGCCCTCTGCTGACAACAATACAAAATGGAGAACAATGTTCCGAAATCCTCAGCTATAATAATTCCAGCAAAACCCTGCTGGTCACAACAGCACCTATTCCTAACAGAGAGGAACAACCCGAATATTACATTCATATTACCAGAGATATTACCGAGCAACAGCAGTTTGAAAAAGAAGCTAGTCGGGCTAGCCGTCTGGCGTCATTGGGTGAATTAGCGGCAGGAATTGCCCATGAAATTAATAACCCCAATGCTCTGATTCTCTATAATAGTGATATTCTGGATGTGGTTCTCAAGGATCTTCTCCGTTTTCTTGAAGAAAATCCCCCGGCAAACCCTGAACAGTTGTTTGGTGGACTCTCTTACCACGAAGTTGCCCAGGAAATTCCGGTTTTGTTGCCAACCATTCGTGATTCTGCAGGGCGGATCAAACGTATCGTCAATGATTTACGTGATTTTTCTCGTCAGGACAGCTCTGCTATCGATGAGTTTATTGATGTGAATCAGGTTGTCCAAGCTGCTGAGCGCCTGGTTTGTAATGCAATCAGGACGGCAACAGACCATTTTGCAATGAATTTAGCTGAAACACTGCCAGCAGTCACAGGGGTCACAGGTCGCCTTGAACAAGTTGTTATTAACCTGCTGCTGAATGCTTGCCAAGCTCTTGAAAACCGTTCCCAGAAGCTATCGGTGATAACCGCTTATGACGCCGATCTGGAACAGATTCAGATAATAATTACAGACGAAGGGCAAGGAATGACCGCCGATGTTTTGGAACATATTCTTGAACCCTTTGTCACCTCAAAACGGGATCAGGGTGGCACGGGTTTGGGGCTTTCGGTCTCAGCCCGGATTGTCAAAGAACATCAGGGAACATTGAAATTTAATTCTGCTTTTGGCGAAGGGACAACTGCAACGGTCTGTTTGCCAGTGTACAAGGAGGATAAGCATGTCAGCTGAAGTTCTTTATCCCGAAAGACCACTTCTTTTGATCGATGATGAACCCGCCTGGTCGCATAGTCTTGCCTTGTCTCTGAAGGTTTCTGCGGGAATCAATCAGGTTATTTTGTGCCATGACAGTCGTGATGCGATGAGGTTGCTGGAAAAGAACGATTGCAGCCTGGTGCTTCTCGATTTGACCATGCCCTATGTTGGCGGTGAGTCACTATTGTCGCAAATTGGTGAAACTTATCCCGATATTCCCATAATTATTATCAGCGGCATGAACCAGATTGACACAGCGATCCGCTGTGTTAAAGCAGGTGCCACCGATTTTTATGTCAAGACCGACGAAAGGGAGCGTGTTGTTACTGGAGTTGTCCGGGTTCTGAAACACAACCAGTTGCAGCAGGAAAATCGCCAACTGGCTGAGCAGCTACTGCAGGATGAAACTGAAAAAAATCCAGCATTTTCTTCCATCGTCACCAACAGTGCAAAAATGCGGGGCATCTTCTCTTACCTGCGCGCAATTGCCAAAAGCTATGAACCCATTCTGATTATGGGTGAGAGTGGCACCGGAAAGGAATTGATTGCTCGGTCTCTTCATCAACTGCGTTGCCCTGACAAGCCTTGGGTTGCGATTAATGTTGCCGGACTGGATGATATGGTGTTCAGTGACACCCTGTTCGGGCATGTCAAAGGGGCTTACACCGGTGCAGAACAGAATCGTAAAGGGATGATTGAAAAAGCTGCTGACGGAATTCTTTTTCTTGACGAAATAGGTGATCTGTCGATAGCTTCGCAGATAAAGTTATTAAGACTATTACAGGAAGGGGAATACTACCCCCTTGGTAGTGACCGAGCGTGTAAGAGCAAGACACGTATCGTAACGGCAACCAACCAGAATTTATCAGCCAAAGAATTCGCCGGAAGCTTTCGGCGCGATCTCCACTTTCGCCTTTGTTCACATCGGGTTGAGCTTCCTCCCTTACGTGATCGTCCAGAAGATTTGGATCCTTTGCTTGCACATTTTTTAGTTGAAGCTGCTGAAAGTATGGAGAAAAAGAAACCAACCGTTCCACCTGAGTTGCTTACGTTATTGTCGACATATTCTTTTCCGGGTAACGTCAGAGAGCTGCGTGCCATGGTTTATGATGCTGTGAGTATTCATTCTGGAGGGGTTTTATCGATGGCACGTTTTAAATCTGCAATTGATAATAATAAACAACAGATTGAGAACGTTAATGACGTAACTAACCACTCTTCCGCTAAAGTGCAATTCACAGAGGAACTACCAACCTTGAAAGAAGTCGGCAAGATATTAATCAATGAGGCGATGCAGCGCTCTCAAGGGAACCAATCCATTGCGGCGCGGATGTTGGGAGTGACACCACAGGCATTGAGCAAGCGTCTAAAATAAGACATAATCCTTAAAAAAATAAAAATAAAAGGGGCTTAACTTTAGTTGTTGTTACAACTTTTGTTGAATCCCTTTTTTACTGTTTAAAAACAGTTGAGTGAGCCATATATTCCAATTGGCTACAACTATAGTTGATAAGGTCTGCTGCTCAATAGATTTTCCTTCGAAACAAATCCCTTTAAATGTTTGCAAGTTAGATGTTAATGATTAATTGGTACCAATTTTGCTATACTGTTGAGCTGAATTAATAAGTAATCTGTTGAATTCACTACAGAAGGCCAATGTTATGAAACAGAAAATTATCTTTGTTGATGATGTAAATATTTTGAAGGCTTTGAAAAGGATATGGCTTTAGCCGATATCGACTCTGAGTATTTTAGCGGTGCCGAACATACTCTGTTTTATTTGCGTCAGCACCAGGTTGGCATTGTTGTCAGTGACTTTAAGATGCCAGGTATGGATGGCGTTACGTTTCTAAAAGAGATTTAATAATTGTATCCGGATACACATCGCGTCATTTTAAGCGGCAGTGGAGTTGGAAATCCAGAACTCAGAGAGGCTTTAGAAAACCGGACTGTTGAACAGTGATTTGACAAGCCATGGGATGTAGATGAACTTTTAACATACTTTGAAAGATTTCAGAGCTATGCATAATATTCTGTTGTTTGAACCAGACCAGGAGAAAGTGCCCCATTCGGTTTTTCTGCTGAAATTGGCCGATATCCATTGCACCGTGGCCAAAACAGCTGAAGAAATTTTGAACTGGGTCAATGCTTGCCGAATGATGGTGACACATTTTGATTTGATTTTACTGAATTCACTCCAAGGAAGTGGCCTTGACACTATTTTGCTGACAGAACTGTGCGAACAAGCAACGGTTCCGGTTGTCTGTGTTCAGCGCCAAGAGGTACCTCCTTCCTTATTCCTGATCCACAACGTTATTACCTGCCATCCAGATTACTTGCTGGACTGCTTACAAGAACAATTTAATTCTTTAGCGAACCAACTGACAAAGGAGAAAGTCCAATGACCGTCGCTATTGAAATAGTTTTCAAGATCGCTCAGGTCAGTGAGGTTGTTGATATTACAGGAAAGGATGTTGAGTCACCACCAGCAACTGGCAAGGGAGATGATCTCTATATCCAGGAACTCGGAAAAATAGGAGAGAAAGTCAAAATATTCTTGAACTTTGAAGCGCTGGTTGAAGAAGACGATATGGACGAAAACTTAACTGAGATGGAAGTTGCTTAATAAATAGATATTGCTTTGTCTCCCTTACCTGGAAAAGGAAATAAAGAATGTTTAATCGACTGAAGAGACTGAAAATTGGGACTAAAATCATGCTGTTAGCAGTATCAATTCTTTGTTTGATGGCAGTGATTATGGCTTGGGGAGTCATCGGGTTATCAACGACGGTAAAAAATGGTCAGGAAATGGCGGCAGGGAACCGTTTGCGTGGTGAATTATTGGCACGGGAAGTTGATCACCTGAACTGGGTCAAAAAGGTTTCCACCTTTCTTGCCGATGACAAAGTTACTGAACTGGATGTGCAGCTGGATCACACTCAGTGCGCTTTAGGTAAGTGGCTCTATGGGGACGGACGCAAAGAGGCTGAACTGCTTGTCCCAGAACTGGCTAAAGATTTTAAAGCGATCGAAGAACCGCACAAACGGCTGCATGAATCGGCTCAAAAAATCAAAGAGGTCTTTCGTAATGCCGATCCTCATTTACCACAGTTCTTAATTGAAAAACAGCTTGATCACGTGAACTGGGTTAGCGCGATACAGGCCGCTATTATCTCTGGGGATAAGAACTTAAATATTCAGTTTGATCCAAGACTGTGTGGATTTGGTAAATTTCTCTATGGTGATATGGTGAAAAAAGCTGCCGCTGGCAACTCTGAATTGGCTCGACTTTTTAATGAAATAAAAGTTCCTCATAAAGCACTGCATCAGCAGGGTAAAAAAATTGCCCAACTATTGGCTGCAGGCGATCGATCTGGTGCAGAACAATATTATCAGGAAAATATTGTTCCAACCCTGCAAAAAACGAGTACGCTCCTGCATCATGCCGAACAAGTTGCAACCGCAGCGTTGGTTGGTCAAAAAAAAGCCAATGAGATCTTTGTCGGGGAAACACAGAAAAGCCTGTACGATGTTCAGCAGTTGATGCACAGTCTGAATAAAACAGCTGAAGCCAATGTTATGTCTGATGCGCAAATGATTTCGGCTGCCGTACAGACTCGTACTGCAATCACTATTATTGGTGTGGTTGCTTTATTGATCGGGACGATCCTGGCATTTTTTATTTCTCGCAGCATCACCCTGCCATTAAAGAAAGCTTTTGCCGTTGTCGCCCAATATGGCAAGGGAGATACCAGCAATCAGAATCTTCCCATGGGGGATAAGGTCAATTGTTCAGCTATTTTGAATTGTAGTAAAGAAGATTGTCCAGGTAATGGGAAAGAAATCATTTGTTGGGTTGAGGCAGGCACCTTTGGCCCCTCTCCGGTTTGTACCCAACTCACCAATGGTACCTATAAAGATTGCCGTGAATGTAAAGTCTTTAACGCCACGGATGAAATTTCAGAACTCGGTTCAGTTATGGTTGGAATGGCTAAAAGTCTGCAAAGACGGAGCGAACTGGCTGAAGCGATTGCTCGAGGTGACCTCACTCAAGATGTCGTTGTTTCATCGCCAAAAGATCAGTTGGGGAATGCCCTGAAGACTATGCTTGATGGTTTGCGGGAAATGGTTGGCGAAATCCAGATTGCTGGTGAGCAGATTGCTACTGGTTCCGGACAAGTCGCCGATGCCAGTCAGGCATTGTCACAAGGAGCCACCGAATCAGCAGCCTCACTGGAAGAGGTCACCGCGTCGATGAATCAGATGGCTGGTCAGGTACGTAGCAGTGCCGAAAATGCCAGTACTGCTAATCAGCTTTCCAGTGAAGCGCAAAAAGCTGCTGAAACCGGAGATAAACAGATGGCCGAGATGGTTTCAGCCATGGAAGAAATTAATCAGGCTGGACAAAATATTTCCAAGATCATTAAAGTTATTGATGAAATTGCGTTCCAGACCAACCTTCTAGCTCTCAATGCTGCCGTCGAAGCCGCACGAGCAGGGCAACATGGTAAAGGCTTTGCCGTGGTTGCAGAAGAAGTGCGTAATCTGGCGGCAAGAAGTGCCAAAGCCGCTGAAGAAACAGCAGAACTGATCGAAGTTTCTGTTGCTCTGACTGATCGTGGTGCTCAGATGGCGCAGCAGACTGCTGCAGGGCTCAAGAACATTATGGGTGGGACAACAAAAGTTTCCGATCTGCTTGAAGAAATTGCCGCAGCGTCCAACGAGCAAGCCCAGGGGATCAGCGAAGTGACCACCGGGTTGAGTCAGATTGATCAAGTTACCCAGCAGAACACTGCCAGTGCCGAAGAAAGTGCTGCCGCTGCAGAAGAACTCTCCGGACAGGCGATGCAGATGTTGGAAATGATGAAGAAATTTGAATTGAATAATAACCCATCAGCACTGAACTATTCTACACCAGCAGCGAAACCTCAAGGGGCGGTCACACAAAACAGTTGGGACGACATGGGAACACAGCTAACACAAAAAATTGCCATGAAACAACAGATCTCTCTGGATGATAGCGGATCAGGAAGATTTTAGATTAGATATGGGCTAACTTTCTACTTCTCTCACAAAAAGTTGGCCTTCTGATATTATAATTGTTTAAGTAATGTTTGCTTTTATTAGGGTATGTATCTTGTTGATGAAAACAGTAGTACATGTTTTGGGTCGAAAATGCGCATTGTTGATTTTGACTATCATAGGAATATTTTTCATCTGGAGGTAAGTAATGAAAATCAGGAGTAAATTTATTATTCCAATCGCTGGTCTGGTGATTCTGTCTGTTCTGATTGCCGTTGTTTCTGTCAATATGACGGTCAGCAAGCTGGTGGAGAAACAGGCGACGGCTTCTCTGGATTATGCGCAGGATGTTCTGGCAAAAGAGGCTAAAGCGCGTCGACAGTCAATCTACTCCAGTATTGATCTGTTGGGAAAGGCTGCGCTCAGACAGGCAGCTCTCTTTTCTGAGTTACCTGAAATTCAGGATGTTTACTATCTGGCTCGCACTGGAAACATGAATGACGAAAACGATATTATCATGCAGCAGGCACGACAGAAATTACGTCTGGTCATGGCTCCCTATGTCGATGGATTGAAGAAACAGGCGGGGATCAAGGAATTCAAAATCCATTTTCATACTTCTAATGGGAGAAGCCTTGCCCGTACCTGGCGGCAAGGGTTGCAAGCCAAACGGGATGGCAAAAAGGTCGATATTTCTGATGATCTGACCTCTTTTCGCCAAACTGTTGTCGATATAAACAGGGGGGATTACAAACCTCTGAGCGGCATTGAAATCGGGCGTGGCGGGTTCGCCCTGCGGGGATTGTCGGCAATTTCGGGGGTCGATGGTGAGCATCTCGGATCATGTGAGGTTTTACTTTCTTTTAGTGATGTTCTCAAAGCGAACTATACGAAAAATTCTGGTTACCAACTTGCCGTTTATATGCTTTCGGAGTTGTTGCCAGTTGCGACAAAACTTCAAGATCCAAAAAAGAACCCGGTTCTAGATGGAAAATATGTGTTTACTTCCTCTACAAACCCGAACCTGACTAACCCTTTGATCACTTCAGCGATTCTGGATGCTGGGCGCAATGGTGAAAATCAACAGATTATCAATGATCAGTTTATTGCAACATTCCCCGTCCCCGATTTTTCCGGGAAAGTTGTCGGGGTGATGGCACTGGTCTACGATATGTCCAAAGTGAATGCCCTTGCCGCTCATATTGAAGAGACCAGTAGAAAGACTATAAGCGCAGTCAACTGGCGCTTTGGCGTTGGTGGTCTGGTTCTTGTTGTTATTGTCATTGTGGTGATTTTCTTTATCACTCGTATTTTGACCGAGCCGTTGCAAATGGCGGTTAAATCAGCGAAAAAAATTGCATTAGGTGATCTGAGTGAATCGGTAAACTACCAGAGTAATGACGAGGTTGGTGAGCTGGCGGCTGCCATCAATCAAATGATCGAGAGCCTTAAAGTCAAAGCAGAGGAGGCAATGCAAATTGCCAAAGGAAATCTGCAGATTCAGGTGTCAGTTGCATCAGATCGTGACACAATGGGGAAAGCATTTAAGGAAATGGTGATCAATCTGAATGATGTTCTTGGTGAAGTTAACAGAGCTTCCGATCAGATTGATTCAGGCAGTCAGCAGGTTTCTGATACTGCCCAGAACCTGTCTCAAGGTGCAACAGAATCGGCTGCATCTCTCGAAGAAATCAGCAGCTCCATGAATGAAATCGGTAGCCGAACCAAGCAGAGTGCAGAAAGTGCAAGTCTGGCCAATCAGTTGGCCAATGGTGCCCAGAAGGCTGCTCGAACTGGAACGGAACGAATGAGTTCAATGGTTACTGCGATGGATGAAATCAATACAGCGGGACAGAATATCAGTAAGATTATCAAGGTTATTGATGAAATTGCGTTTCAGACCAATTTGCTGGCTCTCAATGCTGCCGTGGAAGCGGCTCGTGCCGGTCAGCATGGTAAAGGGTTTGCCGTGGTTGCCGAAGAGGTTCGCAACCTTGCCGCACGCAGTGCCAAGGCTGCTGAAGAGACCGCTCAATTGATCGAAGGGTCGGTGGAAAAAACCAAAAATGGAGCCGAACTGGCAGGTAAAACATCCGAAGCTTTGGCAGAAATTGTTGGCTCCATTACCAAGGTGACCGATCTGGTGGCCGAAATTGCTGCCGCCAGTAATGAACAGGATCAAGGTATTTCGGAAATCAATCAGGGCTTGGGGCAGATTGATCAAGTTGTCCAACAAACTACCGCAACGGCAGAAGAATCAGCGGCTTCAGCAGAAGAACTGTCGAGCCAGGCAGCACATCTGAAATATCTTCTCAGCCGTTTTACCCTGGCAAATACCCAGAAGAACCAATTCAGCCCTTCGGTGGCGATGCCAGCTCCGCAATTGCCACCAGCTCAGACTTTACCACCCAAGTCGAATGACGGTTGGGCAAATATGAACGCGACAATTAACAGCTCTCAGATTAAATTGGATGATGATGAATTTGGCAAGTTTTGAACGGCAGATAACTTTTCTCTTTGGCCATTGATTCAGCAGTGTCCGGTTAGGAATTACAGCCCTTGAATCAGGCGTAGAAATCTTCCTCAATCAAAATGGTACTTGGAGCCTGTCCGAGAATACAAGAGCCTACTGCGAAACCGTCTAATCGGTTCATATTTCCGAGCGTTTTCGACAAATAGCGGTGCTATTTGCTCTCAAACTTACGAAAATCTGTCCTCGACCAGCCGATTTCTCGCTACACCACGTATTCTCGGACGGGCACTTGGTCATCTTGGTAGCTGGCAGCAAAAACGGGACTGTCCCCGCATGGGGACTGTCCCGGGCTTTTGTGGTGCGAATCACCGCAGTTCTTCGTGGCTCGTAAACTTCGGGACAGCCCCCGATGGGGCTGGGGACAGTCCCGAGATTACTACAACCTTCTGCTCGCAGGATGTGAGGCGCTAATTAGATTTCATAATAATTGGAATGGGAGATTACCTTAGTGGTCAAAATTATCAAAGATATCGCAGATAATTTATATTATATATTCGTATCAATCAGGTGGGCGATCTTTACTTGCTTGGCAGTGAAAATTATATAGAGATCTGCCAGGTTGAGCATATGGTGACACAAACCAACCGATTGGATTTAATCGAGCGGTTTATCTAGTCGCGAAGGGTAATAATAAAGTAATATGATTGAGGTCTAGAGCTACAGCTACAGCTTCATTCTTCTATGTCAGGGTTCGGTATGAGTGATACTGAAGAACCACTAAAGTCGCAAAATAATATTGATCCGAACCTCCTCTTTGTTGAAGAGAATTCTCGCTATAAATTGATTTTCAGGTTGGACAATGAGCAAATGGAGTGCCTGGCTGAAATTGAGGTTTTCCCTGAAGAATCTCCGCCTGAAAATGATATCTCCCAATCACCTGCAGACGGAACTGAATCTGCAACTGTCGACTCAAATGAAGAAGTAGATGGAAAGCAAACTGGTGAATTTGCTGCTATTATCACAAATCCAGACCCCATTATTACCCCTCCCGACCTATTCTGGTTCCTCCAGCAAAATAACATCATTCAGACAATCGACTATTCTGCGGTCTACAACTTTTGTGCTGCAATTGAAATGGGACTAAAACTTGAACCCACGGTGTTGGCTAGGGGTACCGAACCGGTCAGCGGTACCGATGGCTGGTTTGAGTTAGCCGTCAAGGTCTCTGGAGAAGAGACCTCGTTTGAAGAGGATGAAGAGGGGAATATCGATCTGAGGAACTTGAATGCCTATAGTGAAATTGAGCCTGATCAGAAGCTAGGTACAATCCATCCACCCCGGGATGGAACTCCCGGTACCACTGTCCAGGGATTACCTGTTCCAGCTGAACGGGGTCAACCATTCGAATTGATTGCGGGAGAGGGCGTGATCCTGAAATTTGAAGATCGGGTTGCCTTTGCGGAAAAATCTGGTCGTACCCTGTTTGAGAAACAAATTATCTCAGTTGTTGATCAACTGGTGGTTCCCGGTGACGTTGACTTAAATATCGGTAATATTGATTTTCACGGTTTTGTCGAAGTTAAAGGGGATGTGCCGGACGATTTTGATATCAAAGCAACCAAAGGAATTAAGGTCTCAGGTCATATCGGTGCCTGTAATATTGAATCGGCTGGATCGATTGAAATAACCAGTATGGCGGGTAAAGAGACTGGTCAGATCACTTGTCACGGTGACTTGCATGCGAATTTTCTCAATCAAGTAGCCGTTGTTTGTTACGGCGATGTTTATGTGACCAATGAAATCCGCAATTCGGTGGTCAAATCAACGGGCAAAGTGATTGTTGAGCGCGGTTCAATTATTGGTGGCAGCTGCACCACAATGGATGGGATTGAGGCGAAA
Organism: Desulfuromusa sp.; assembly: GCA_021647765.1. GTDB lineage: Bacteria > Desulfobacterota > Desulfuromonadia > Desulfuromonadales > Geopsychrobacteraceae > Desulfuromusa. The sequence continues at coordinate 14,399 of JAKIUD010000074.1, forward strand.
GATCTCGGTACCGGTTCTGGTCAGAAAACCAGAGTTGTTGCCGGGGTCTATTTCCCCGATGCAGATCGTTTCGATTATCTGCGGGAACAGTTAAAGAATATCAACCAACAGATCGAATCAATCAATGCAGCATTGGAGCCGTTGAAACAGCATCTGAAAAAAGATGATGATATTGCCGCCACCGCTGAGGTTCGTTTGTCAATTCTCAATGAACAGTTAGGTAAACTCCACGAAGAAAAAAACAACTTCAGCGCTGAAATCAAGGCTTCTAAACCCCAGGAATTTAACAGCCAAAACCCTAAAATAAACATTTTGAAATCATTAAAGGAGGGGGTTTTTATTGTTTTGGGGAACTCAGCAGAAGAAATTAAAATTGAACGTTCCGGGCCAATGTCAATTATCGAAAATACCCGCGATGGAGGATTGCGATATCTGGGGCTGTCTCCTATCCAGGTTGCTGCAGCGCAGATTGAAGAAGAAATATTTGCTGAAGAAAGAAAACAACTGGATACAGAAGAAGATCAGGGTTAATAGCTTTTGTATCATGTTCTGAATGACGCGAGTACTTTGTACCCCTTAACTCTTCGTACCTCGCTTGTTCTTTTACGTGTCAACTGCGTTGCGACTTCCGCTGTATAACTCTGGCTATGCAGCGAAAATCACGCCTTGTTGACATGAAAAATCTCTACACAATTTTACGAAGGTTTAAAATGTACAGAGCACCAGTTTAAGCAGTATGCAGTAAACCAGGGACTGTCTCATTTTTCCCGACTTCCGCACAACACTACACTCCTAAAAAATAAAATCCTTTAAAATCAATGAGATAGAAAAATGAGATTTGAGGTGTAAAATGTAGTGCCCTAGCATATTTCTTGCTTGACTATTGTTGCAA
>JAKIUD010000142.1 GCA_021647765.1 Desulfuromusa sp.
CATTGTGATAAATGAGCCAAGGAAGGTGCAACCAAAAATCGTGGCCATTGCCGTTTCAATGGAGCCACCACTATTAGTGACAGCCAAGCCGATACCGATAATAGTACTGATAAAAGTGAAGCTGACTCCCTGGATGGAAAGGAGGCCGGAACCAAGGGGGCCAAAGCGGCTGACCTGAACAAAGGTTCCGACTCCAGAGGCAAAGAGAGCCATACTGATCAGGAAACTACTGTATTCAATGGAGAGGTTGAGAACCCCGGAAATGATAATTGCTGGGGTGATAATACCAACAAACATCGCCAGGAGATGCTGTATTGCGCCGTACGTAGCCTGTAGCGGAGCAGGTTTGTCTTCAAGACCGTAGATCAGGTCATACTTCCGTTTTGCAGCATTTGAACTACTTTCGTTGGTTGCTGACGACATGAAATTGCCTCCTTTTCTTCCTTGTTAGAATTAGATCTGTTAAGGTTAGTGTCATGCAATGAGCATGAAAAAGCGTCTGGGGTTAGCTCTCTTCTCTTCTACACTGGTACTTAATTCTGGATATATTTCTCTATCACATACCATCATTATCAATACAAAAAATTGTAAGTCAATAAGATAATTGTGGATAAGCAAAATAATTGTATATATATGTCTAAAAGTGTGGCCAATACAATATCGCGTTAATCGTTAGTAGATAATATTCACGATAACCACGTAACTTTACAGTACTAAGTCTGACATAACCACCGTATCAACATCACCATATCAATTTTATTTGAAACTTCACAATTAATTGTTTGACAATTGTCCTCGACTTTGCACAATATAGTGAGGAATTCTCGGGAACAGAAAAAGAGAAGATAAAGGAGACAGAAGTATGAAGAGTTTATGGATTAAAAATCCTTTGGCAATATTTACCCCGGAAGGAATTGATGCCGGAGGTGGTGTCGTTGTGCAAGATTCAACCATTGTTGAACTTGTCTCCTCCTCAGATACACCTTCGGTTCCCTGTGAGACTATTTTTGATGCGAGTGACCACGTGGTGCTACCTGGACTGATCAATGGACATCACCACTTCTACCAAACCCTGACAAGAGCTTTCCCCGAAGCGCTAAATCAGGAACTTTTCCCCTGGTTGCAGGCTCTCTACCCTGTATGGGCGGGTCTTACCCCTGAGCATATAGCCATTTCCTCACGCCTCGCCCTTGCAGAGCTATTACTTTCCGGCTGTACCACCGCTTCAGATCACCATTATGTTTTTCCCGCTGCTCTGGAGTCAGCGATTGATATTCAGATAGCTGAAGCCGAGAAGCTAGGTGTGAGAGTTGTCCTCACTCGCGGGTCTATGAGTTTGAGTGTTAAGGATGGGGGGTTGCCTCCTGAGAGTGTCGTTCAAGATCAGGATACTATTCTTGCTGACAGTGAGAGACTGATTCAGCAATATCACCAGCACGGTCCGGGAGCGATGGTTCAACTTGCTCTAGCGCCCTGCTCTCCTTTTTCGGTCAGCCGAGAGCTGATGATTGAAACTGCAAATTTAGCACGTAAACATGGTGTCCGGCTCCATACCCACCTAGCCGAGACTGATGATGAAACTGAATTTTGTCTGGCCACTATGGGGGCACGTCCCGTCGATTATCTGGAGCAGGTCGGGTGGCTTGCAGAAGATGTCTGGCTGGCTCACGGCATCCACTTTAACAGTGAAGAGATCGGCCGTTTAGGTGTTGCCGGCACCGGGATCTGCCATTGCCCAAGTTCCAATATGCTTTTAGCCTCAGGACTTTGTCCGACTTTGGACTTGGAGAAGGCTGGATCACCAGTAGGGTTGGGAGTTGATGGCTCTGCGTCCAATGACGGCTCCAACATGATCCAAGAAGTCCGACAGGCCTTTCTGATACAGCGGCTTAAATATGGTTCCAAGCGGATAAGTCATGAAGATACTTTGCGCTGGGCGACCCAGGGATCGGCACGTTGTCTTGGCCGGATTGATCTCGGTATTATTGATACCGGTAAACAGGCCGATCTGGCACTTTTTACTTTGGATGAGTTGCGTTTTTCCGGCTCAGGGGATCCCCTTGCTGCGCTAATTCTCTGCGGGGCTCATAAAGCTGACCGGGTAATGGTGGCAGGTAAATGGGTGGTAGAAGATGGGAGAATTCCAGGCTTGGATCTAGTTGAGTTGATAAATGAACATTCTAGGCTAGCAAAACATCTTGCTGAATAAATGCCGCAGGACATTCTCCTTTCCGTTCATTCCGCCCAGATTCTTTATAAAGAATCTGGGCGGATAACTACCACATTACCTACATTCAAAAAATCAGCTGTTCAGTAAAGTTCTGAAACTTTCGACCCTGATTTTATTGTATCGGTATTTTTTGTCTATTCTTGGCACTTCGATCACTTTGTACCACGATATTTGCGTCAAGAAAGTACTCATTGATTTAAAGATAGAAGAGCAGGATGAGACCGACTTTATTCCTGGTTCAGAGAAATGGGTGGCCAAACTTAAATCCAGAGGCTATGTCAAAAAATGCTTTCCTATTGCGTACCATGTCCCGGTTATCATTACACCCAAAGGCAAACACAAGGTTCAAACTCTGAATGATTTAACCAATAAGTGTTGAGTGCCAGTACATCGTGGACACATTTTAGTGCCACAACATCGTGGACACTCAACTTTGTTTATCTCAATTTGTAATCAAATTCATCGATCTGGATTTTGTCCAGAAAGAGTTTCAG
>JAKIUD010000143.1 GCA_021647765.1 Desulfuromusa sp.
TCATGGGCGTTAAGATGAAGCGATGTGCTTATATTATTGAAAAATACGAATAAAGTGTAGTGCCCTTATTTTCCAAGGAACCCTGATATCAAGGGCTTTGTGAGGAATATGTGCGGAAGTCGGGAATATAAATCGGCAATGAGGGATCATTGAGGATTTCACCAGTATCACGCATATTTGCTGATTTACGAGTTGAAGTTACGTAGCTTTTTTGACCCTAATTTTTCAGCAGATGCTGACAGGTGAGGTTCTTTCGAAACCCTTGAAAGTCCAGTGACCATCATTCCCGCATAGGTGGGAATCCAGAGGTTTCCTCGGTTCAGCAAAAAACTGGATCTCCGTTTTCACGAGGATGACGACTTTTGCAAGAGGCTCAGGTCTTAAGGAGTCTGTTTCAATTGTTTGGCCAAGCTTGCAAACGGGGAGTGGGAGAGGGTGTCTTGTTCCTGCTCGCCGTTAGAACCGCCTTCAGTCCGATCTTCCTGTACCCCGCGAGTATGTTCGTGGTCGTGACAATAAATGCAGAGTAGCTCCCAATTGCTTCCGTTGGGTGGGTTGTTGTCATGATTGTGATCAATATGGTGTACGGTTAACTCACGGATTTTTTGTCCCTCAAAGTCACGACCACAACGTCCACAGACATGGGGAAACAGCTTTAATGCTTGTTCTCGGTAGCCGGATTGGCGCTGCTGTTCTTCCTTGCGCATTTCAGAAATAAGCTGATCACGTTTTTCAGCGCTTAGATTTTTGCTACTGTTCACCATATAAAATCTCCTGGAGCAAGATAAATATCCATTTGGAAATCAGGATGGCACTAGTTTAAACATTATTGCAGTAAACTTGGAGCTGTCCCGAAGTTTACGAGCCACGAAGAACTACAGTGGTTAGCATTGCAAAAGCCTAGAACCGTCCCGCTTTTGCTGATATCTCTCCTCTAACCTAGCGCCATTCAAGCGAGTCCATGGATTAATAAGCTAATTGGTACGATTATAACACTCAAACCAGGATTCACCCTCACCATAGCCTTCGATAAAGTCAGTTGTGTTTTTCGAATTGAACCCACCCATCAATGTTGAAATTTCCTGCTGAATGTTGACCAAGGCATTAGCTATCAGTTCTTTATTGAATCCTGTATCGGCTAAATTCAGAACCAGGTTGATTGCGACGACCCGACTGATGATACAGCCAAGTTCAGTCAATTTTCGTTGTGATAGCTGCTGTTCAAGGTCAAAATTGAATAATTTCTGCAGTCGTTCTGCTGCCCGTTCCATCAAGTCGTGTTGGTGCAGAAACTGGAACAGATTTTTCTGTTTTGCCCGTTGCATCTGTTTCTGAATGGCTTCAGCTATCTGAATATAAAGAATATCGTTTGAACCCTCAAAAATCTGAAACGGTCGACTGTCAACGATGGCTCGACCGGCAATATGATTAAGCCGATACCCTTTGGCTCCGACCAGCTGTAGCAGTGATTGAGCTGAGCTTTGCATCAGATCGGTGACATAAGTTTTGACCGAATTGGCTTCCAGCCCATGGGGAGCCAGATTGCTTTCAACCCCAGCTTTTTGGCTACTGTTGAAGCACATAGCAGAACAGACTGTGTAGGCCGATTGCAGACGGGATATCCGCTGTTGAACTTGATCATAGTTGAACAGGCTCCTGCCACCGACATGGCGTTGTTGACAATGTTTCACCGCCTCATCCAGCATCCGTTGTAAAAAGCCCATCCCCATACCGGGAAACTGCATTCGACTGCGGTGAAGGAGATCAAGCATCATTTTGATCCCGGTACTCTCCGGCTGTAATTTATTACCGATCGGAACCTTTATGTCGATCCGGTTCCGCCCGTAGGGGAGCATATAGATCCCGAGGTTTTCATAGAACTCTTCAACAACAATATTCTGAGCTGGATCACTGGCATCGCAAATAAAAAAGTCAATGTCGCGTTTCAGATCTTCAGCAGCATTCTTATGCCTTGCTGTAATTAACCAATAGTCTGCCCAGCCGGTCAATCCTGCCCAGTGTTTTGTCCCCTGAACGTGATATCTCCCGCTTTCTCGCTGGTATGAACTTTTCATGTGCAGGGCATCGCTACCGTAATCGGGCTCGGTAATCATCAATCCGCCCATTTTTCTGTTTTTCAGGAAATCGTCAAAGGTTTTAGCTTTGATTTCTTTCTGTCCGTATTTTCCTGTTGGTTGCAGAAACAGTGCCCAGTTGATTCCAAACCCCAGCGACAGGGGCAGCGATTCATAACTTGCTGCTGCTGCAAGTGCGAGTCCCTCGTGAATATGTCCCCCTCGGCCACCATATTGTTCGGGAATATAGGTTGCCAGGGGATTGTCCGACATGATTTCACGTAAAATGAAAGGTGGTATCCCGCGTTTGATACTCAGTTGGTCGATATCACTACGAATGTAGAAGAGGTGTTTGAGTTGTGCTTTGAATTCTTGAATAAATTGCGGGAATGGTGTGAGATCAGAATCGGTTGGGGCAGCAGTTGAAACTATCATGGTGGAGCTCCCTACAATGATTAAATATTGGAATTAAGAAATATTCAGCAAAATCGATGAGATGGTCTCCCCCGCTTCACTCATCGGCGTCAATGCGCCATGATGGTAATCAATCATTCCATCAACAGAAACGAGAGGAGACCACCATGAAGATTACCACTATCGGTTT
>JAKIUD010000075.1 GCA_021647765.1 Desulfuromusa sp.
AATACGTGGTTGCTACTATCGATGTCAAAGAACAAAGGCTGAAACTCTTTCTGGACAAAATCCAGATCGATGAATTTGATTACAAATTGAGATAAACAAAGTTGAGTGTCCACGATGTTGTGGCACTCAACAGCTACGCAAACACAAACCGCTGATTTTGAACTGGTTCAAGGCGAAAAAGAAGCTTTCGAGTGGTTCCGTAGAAGGAATGAACCTCAAGGCAAAACTCACTATGAGAAAAGCCTACGGTTTCAGAACTCTGAAATGCCTTCAAATCGCCTTATATCACGAACTTGGCAAGTTACCAGAACCTGAGTATCTCCACCGATTCTGCTGACGAGCCTATTTTATAGGGAGGATAGTGCTGTATGCTGTGTTTGTGGTGGTTGCTTTATCCCCCATGCGGAGTAGGGGGGAATTAAAGGGGGGTCTTAGTCACTGGGCTCAATTCCTCCGCCAGCCGCTCATACACCCCATCCAGATTCTCCATGACTTCTTGGTTACTAAACCGGATCACCCGCAAACCGAGCTCTTGGAGATAAGCCGTCCGCTCAGCATCATATTCTTGTGCACCAGTGGAAACATGACTATCACCATCAATCTCGATAACCAGCTTATGGGCAGCACAGTAAAAATCGACAATATAAGAACCGAACGGGCGTTGTCGCCGAAAGCGATCTGGTAACTGTTTTAAACACTGATACCAGATCCGTTTTTCCGCTTCAGTCATATTCGTGCGCATTTCACGGGCACGGGGAATCAGATTATGTTGTAGGTTTTCATTGCTGACCCTTAAAAGCACCCCCTTGCTTGTAACACTCGCTTGGCTATATAGGCCAAACATGATTCGGCATCCACAGCAACCACCAGATCGATCAGCATCAAATTGTGCGAAAGCTTGAAATCTTCGATTATCTTGCCCTCCTGACATAATGTCACACCGGCAGGCAACTGCTGCTGTTCTCGAACTCTTGCAATCATCTCACGACGATCAGCGGCATAACAGTAGATAGCCTTTTCCAGTGCAGCAGCATAACCAACTTCAAAAACAGTTCCTGAATCTGGTTCTACACCACGAAAAGGGTTCAGGTTTGCCATAACGATATCTGCCGATTCTAACAGTTTGATATTGGCATCCCGGATAGCTCTTGCAGTTTCATGGGGTGTTTGTTTAGCAGAAATAATGTTATCGAGTGGAAACAGACCGATGAAACCGTATTTATGGGCAAGTTGTTTCAATTTCTCGCCCATTTCAACCGCATTAGGTTCAAAAACGTCAGGACCTGCCAGGTAGATTTTTTTCATAAATATCCCTAAATCATTTTTCAGTTTTTTCTTTGTTTTGTTGAACGATATCCTTGAGCCATTTGATTTCTTCGGGATCAAAAAACTTTTGCAACTCGGTTCCGTAATTCAGCGCCCAATAGATATTCGACGCAGACAACTCTGTTATCGAATGACCCTGTACCGGAAGGTATTTGGCTTCTTTATCGGCCCAATCGGTCAATTTTTTGCTGGTATCAAACAACATCAGATAGGTTTTGTCGTTCGCCTCGACCAGCAACGGCAACATTCCTTCTTCACTTTGCCCTTCTTCCTCCTCAATAACCGGTATGTAGAAAATTGAGTTAAGAAACAGATCATAGAAAAGATGCTGTTTTTTCGGGTCTTCAAAACCAAGTTTGATGGCTTCATCGAGTTCGGTCATAGTTTGGCCTTTCGGGTCATTTGCTAGCAACAAGATCGTATATGAGATGACAGGAGGGAAGCAACAATGATTACTTCAAAAAATCCCTGACCCAGTCATTTTTAGGAAAACGGATCAGTTCCTCAGGAAGCCCTTTTTGCTCGATCTCCCCCTGGTTCATGATGAGGACCAGGTCACCGGCAGCAAAGGCTTCTTCGTGATCATGGGTGACAAATATCGTGGTGATATTGAGAGGTGAAATAATCTGCGTCAACTCAATTAACAGGTGTTTTCTCAAACTCCGATCCAGAGCACTGAGAGGCTCGTCCAGCATCAGCAAACGAGGCTGAGGCGCCAAAGTTCTTGCCAGGGCAACCCGTTGGCGCTCTCCCCCCGAAAGTTCATCTATATGGCGTTTTCGAAACTCTGAGAGACCCATCATCGCCAACATCTCCCCCACTCTTGCGTCACTCCGGGCTCTGTCCATCCCCTTCATCTTCAGACCAAAAGCGATATTGTCCTCCACATTCAAATGGGGAAACAGGGCAAAATCCTGAAACATCATGCCAAAATTTCGTTTATACGGGGGAACGTCGTTCATCAACTCCCCGGCAAAAGAAAAAGTCCCTGAACCTGGCGCTGCCAACCCGGCAATAAGACGGAGCAGTGTGGTTTTACCACTCCCTGAAGGACCGAGAATTGAAAGTTTTGTCCCTTTGGGCAGCTCAAGGTTTATGTCGTTCAGCACCAGGCTGCCATCAGCAAAGGTTTTGTGAATATGTTTAAGAACCAGTTCGCTTCCCATCAAAATCCTTCCGTGCTCTCTTTTCTGAAATGCTCAATAGCGACAAAACCAGCGGCTGTGACCAGCATCAGAATAGTGGAGATTGCCATCGCCTGGCCATAGTTCATTGCCCCCGGGTGGCTTAAAAATCGGTAAATGGCAACGGGAATCGTTGGTGTTTCTGGTCTTGAGGTGAAAATAGTCGCTCCGAATTCCCCCAGACTGATCGTGAAAGCAAAGATCGCACCGGCAACAAGGGCTTTTGCCATCAGCGGCAGATCAATAGCTTTGAATACCGCCAGTGGAGATGCCCCGAGCATCGAAGCGGCCTCGGAAAATTGTTCGGGAATCGCCCTTAAAGCTGGCAGAAGTGCCCTGACTACAAAGGGAAAACCGACCAGGGCATGAGCAATGGGGATCAGAAAGATCGACGTTCTTAAGTTAAGTGGTGGTTTGTCCAGGGTGATGATAATCCCGAACCCAAGGGTCACTGCGGAAGTCGAGAGGGGCAACATGAAAATAGGGTCGAAAAAATTGCTCCATCTGCTACTGAATTTCCGATCACAAAAACGGATAAACAATGCTGCACATATTCCTGTGGTCAAAGCAATCAACAGTGAAACGACAGCAAACAGGAGAGAGTTTTTGATGGCATAAAACGGAGGAATATAAAAAATAGAGCCGGTTGTATTGACAAACAGGGCTTGGTAAAAAACCAGGGTCAATTTCCCGGCATGGGTCAACGATGCTGCAACAAGAGCTAGCAGCGGGACGACACACAGGCAGAAAATAAAGAGGACAACCCCGGCAATCAGCAATTTTTCCCCCAGATGGACTGGCGGTTTAAGATGGATCTGTTCTGTATCCGGGGAAAACCGGGCGGTTCTCCTGGTGAACGATGTATAGCCCCACATCAACAGAAAGGTGAAGGTGATCTGGATCAACGACAAGAACGAAGCCAGCGGCAGATTGAAGAGATGTGCCGCCTGTCGATAGATCTCAGCTTCAATTGTTGAATACGAAGAACCTCCAAGGATGAGGATAATCCCGAAACTGGAAAAACAGAAAATAAACACCAGGGCTGACGCGGCAAATATTGCCGGTTTCAGCAATGGCAGGGTCACGGTTAAAAACACCTTTGCCGGAGAAGCACCCAAAACCATGGCCGCCTCGCTGATCCGTCCCTGCAGAGAAGACCAGAACCCGGTTAAAATTCGCAACATGACCGAAAAATTGTAAAAAACGTGAGCCAGAAGGATGAGCACCAGAGGTTGATCTATGGTTATCCCGAAAAAAAATGGCTTATCCCCAAAACAAGCCTGGAATGCAGCAGCGACAACCACGGCAGGAAGAACAAAGGGGATAGAGGCCAGGATTCGGATGGTGCGTTTCCCTCTGAATGTGTAACGGGAGAGGACAAAAGCGCAAGGGAATGCGCAAATAAGGGTTAACAGGGTTGAAATCCCGGCCTGCCAGAAGGTGAACCAGATCACCTTCATCATCCGGGGTGAGCCGAAAACCTGATCCAGAAAAGAGAGATTTCTCCCCCCTTCCAGAGAAAAACTTTTTACCAGAATACCGCTGAGGGGATAAAAATAAAAAAGGAGAAAGAAAATGGCCGGAATCAATCCAACCACGGCATAAGGGTGAAAAATTCGTTTCTTTATCACTACAGCATTCTTTCGATCCATTCCCGTAACCAGATTTCTCTTTTGGCATCAATCAACTGCGGATCCAAAAAAGCGGGGCTTTCTGCCCTTTGGGCATGTTCCTGAAATACCAGCGGCAGGGCTGCGGTGCTATTGGCCGGAAAAACAAACATCTGTAGCGGGATATCTTCCTGAAATTCGGCTGACAGGATAAAATCCATAGCCTTTTTGGCTAACTCAAGCTTGGCGGTTCCTTTAAGGATTCCGGCAAATTCAATCTGACGAAACGCGGAGTTGTTTTCAAGGACAACAGCTGTCGGAGCCTTGGACAGTTTTGTCTCGGAATAAAAAACCTCAGCGGCAGGACTAGAGGCATAGCTGACCACAATAGGCCTGTCCCCTTCTGATGCTGCGGTAAATTTCCCCCAATAGGCATCCTTCCAGCCGTTGGTAATTTCAACCTTGTTGGCCTTCAGTTTTTGCCAGTAATCAAGATAGCCGTCCTCGCCAAAGCGGCTGATGGTTGCCAGCAGAAAAGCGAGCCCGGGAGAAGAAGTAGCCGGATTTTGAACAACAGTCAAACCCAGATATTCGGGCTTGATTAAATCTTCCAGCCTGGTCGGGGGCAGTAAATTATGTTCTTTGAACCATTCGATGTCGTAATTGAGACAGACATCACCAAAATCGACCGGCACCAGCCGGTTTTCGGGATCGAGTTGGAGCGATTTATCCACCGTATCGAGATGTTGCGGCGTATAAGGAATAAACATATCCGCTTTTAAGGCGCGGCTTAAAAATGTGCTGTCGACGCCGTAAAAAATATCGGCAAGGGGGTTGTTTTTTGCAAGAATTGCTTTATTTAAAGCTTCACCCGCATCCCCCGATTGGTAAATAACCAATTTTGCCTGGAGCTTTTTTTCGAATTGTTCAAAAACCCCCTTACTGACACTGAAACTGTCGTGGGTCATAATGGTGATAACTGGAATCTCAGCGGGACTGGGTTGTGTTGTTTCCGATTTTTCCTCACTGCGACTGCAGGAAAAAAGGGTGGCTACAAGCAGACATAACACGATAGGAAAAAGCTGTAGTTTCATTTTTCTCTGTCTCCAAAAGAAAAAACCATTCTCTGAATCAAGACACCTGATCTTCAGAGGATGGTTCAATAGCAATTCGTTCCCTCCGCCAGTATAAACCGGATCAGGTTGTAACGGTCGGGCTTAACCCTCTCAGCATGTCCGCCATGCTCCCGCACAAATCTTCTGCTAACTTATTCGAACAGGGTATTTTTTACAACAGAATTGAGACCCATCATGTCTTTGTCAACAGAAAAAGCCGACCCAGGTAAACAGAGTCGGCTTTTTATAGTGGTCGGGATGAGAGGATTTGAACCTCCGGCCCCTTGACCCCCAGTCAAGTGCGCTACCAAACTGCGCCACATCCCGTTATGTTTGTTTCTTTGAGCGCCGCGAATTATCTTTGATTCACCACAACTTGTCAAGAAAATTGGCAGCTATTGATGACGCCGATCAATCACACGAATGGCTTTTCCTTCATGGCGCGTAATGCTTTCCGGTTCAACAAGTTTCACTTTGGCGCTGACACCCAAAACTGTCGCCAGCCGTTTTTCAGCCTGAACAACAAATTGGCGCTGCTGCTTCATTTCATCAAAGAAAATATGCTCATTAACTTCAACCTGAACCTCAAGTGAATCCATGTTGTTCTGCCGATCAACGATCAACTGATAGTGGGGTTCACATCCTTCAATCTGGAACAGAACTTCCTCAATCTGAGTCGGGAAAACATTCACCCCTTTGATAATCAACATATCATCCGTTCGACCACGGGTCTTTTCCATTCTCGCCAAAGTACGGCCACATTCGCAAACAGCATAATTTAATCGGGTGATATCGCGGGTGCGATAGCGGATCATCGGGAAAGCCTGCTTGGTCAAGCTGGTTAACACCAATTCTCCGACTGATCCTTCGGGTAAAACTTCCCCGGAATCCGGATCAATGATTTCAGCCAGAAAGTGGTCTTCTGCTAGGTGCATCCCCTGCTTGTACAGGCATTCACCGGCAACTCCTGGCCCCATGATTTCTGACAAACCATAGTTGTCGGTCGCAATAATCCCCAGACGTTGTTCCAGTTCAACCCGCATCTGTTCACTCCATGGTTCAGCCCCGAAAAGACCAACTCGTAGTGCCAACGAACGGGGATCAATACCCTGCTTTTCCATCCGATCAGCCAGAGTCAGACCATAGGACGGAGTGCAAACGAGAGCAGATGAGCGGTAGTCCTGTATGATCATCAACTGTTTGTCGGTATTGCCACCAGATATGGGGATAACTGACGCACCAATTGCCTCTGAGCCATAATGCAACCCGAAAGCTCCAGTAAACAGACCGTAACCAAAAGCGATATGGACAATATCCTCTTGAGTGACTCCGGCAGCAGTCATAAATCGGGCAACCAATTCCGTCCAGGTCTTGATATCCTGTTTGGTGTAACCGACAACAGTGGGCTTGCCAGTTGTCCCTGAAGATGAATGAATTCTGACCACTTCACGCATTGGCACTGCGAACATTCCATAGGGGTAATTGATCCGCAAGTCTTCTTTGGTTGTGAAGGGCAGATGGCGTAAATCATCCAAAGTTTGCAAATCCCTAGCTTTGAAACCAGAATCTTTAAATTTGGCCTGGTAGCAAGGAACTTTATTTGCAACCAGTGTTAGAGTTTCCTGCAGACGTTTCAATTGCAGCTGGCGTATTTCTTCCATAGGAAGACACTCGGCAGCTTGATTCCAAATATTTATAGGCAATTTCATAGTTAACTTTATTCTTTAAATAATTATCGATAACAAACCGCAATTAAACAACTATACAAAGAAAGTGCATGGGTTTGAGCGGGACGAAAAGTCCCTTTACAAGCAAAGTCAAACTCCCCATTAATGGTCATCCGCGCAAATGCGGAGATCCACGCCTCACAGAAGCAAGTCTTGGACTGAAATCCTAGTGTGATGGAACAATTAAACTAAATTGATGTGATTCGTACACTTGGTAAAATCTTGATCCCATTATTTGAGAGCGCCAGAATAGCTTCATCAATATCATCAAAACGGAAAATAATGACGGCATTGTCCCCGGAACGTTCAACGAAAGCGTACATGTATTCAACATTGACATTATTGTTATCCAGAATTTTCAATATGGCTGTCAGACCACCCGGTGAGTCTGAGACTTCAATTCCTATGACGTCGGTTATACTTACGGTAAAGCGCTGTTCTCTTAATACATTGAGAGCTTTTTTGCTATCATCAACAATCAAGCGGAGAATACCAAAATCGGAGGTGTCTGCTAATGATAATGCCCGGATATTAATCCCATTTTCACCGAGAACTCCGGTAATTTCTGCCAGGCGACCCGATTTATTTTCAATAAAAATCGAAATTTGTTCAACTTTCATAACTGCCTCCTCAGGATTCTTTTTGCCGGTTATCAATCACCCGCTTGGCCTTACCCTCACTCCGCGTGATTGTTTTCGGTTCAACCAGTCTGATTTTACAGGTCACACCTAGCAAATCTTTAATATCTTTTCGAATTTTGTTTGACAGCCCCTGCAGAATCTTGATTTCATCCGAAAACGTTTGTTCGTTGACTTCGACCTGAACTTCAAGGGTATCCAGATTCCCATCCCGCTCAACGAGCAGCTGATAATGGGGCTCAACGCCGTCAATATTAAAGAGTACAGATTCAATCTGACTGGGGAAAACATTGACACCACGGATAATCAGCATATCGTCACTGCGGCCGCTCAACCGTTCAATTCGGGCATGGGTACGACCACAAATACAAGGCTCCCTGAATAACCGGGTAATATCGCGAGTCCGATAACGGATCAGTGGGATTCCCTCTTTGGTGACGGTGGTAATGACCAGTTCACCTTTTTCACCATCGGGTAACACTTCGCCTGTTTCGGGGTTAATAATTTCCGGGATAAAGTGATCTTCCCAGATATGCAGTCCGTTTTGCGCTTCAATACATTCGATTCCGACACCCGGACCGAGAATTTCAGAGAGACCATAGATATCAATTGCCTTGATGTTAAGTTTCGATTCAATTTCCTGGCGCATATTTTCGCTCCAGGGCTCCGCACCAAAAATACCAACCTTGAGTTTTAATTTGCGGATATCAATCCCCTCTTCTGCCGCCACCTCAGCCAGATACAAACTATAAGACGGGGTGCAGGTGAGAACAGTTGATCCAAAATCCTGCATGATCATTAATTGTTTTTTCGTATTTCCCCCCGACATGGGGATAACCGACGCACCAACACGTTCAGCTCCGTAGTGGGCACCAAGACCGCCGGTAAACAGACCATAGCCATAAGCGTTATGGATGATGTCACCCCGAGTGGTTCCTGCCGCAACAAAAGATCGTGCCATCAACTCTGTCCAGTTGTTAATATCACGGCGGGTGTAACCAACCACCGTCGGCTTACCCGTTGTTCCTGAAGAGGCATGAATCCTGACAATCTGTTCCAATGGGACGGCAAATAAGCCATAGGGATAGCTGTCGCGCATATCTTGTTTCAGGGTGAATGGGAGACGTTGTAGATCGTTGAGACTTTTGATATCAGCAGGTTTGATTCCGTGTTTATCAAAAGAATCACGATAAAAAGGAACTGCGGCATAAACCTTTTCTACCGTCTGTTGTAACCGCTTTAACTGTAATGGTTCTAGCGCTTCTCGTGGTAATGTTTCAAAATCATCGTTCCAAATCATTGTTCTACCTCCCAAAAATCTACTTAACCTGACAACCCGCTGCAAATGCCTTCAGATTAACATCTAAAAGATGTTCTGGAATCATTTTCTGTAGTGCCGTCAGCCATTGCTCACGCTCAAATTTCAGAATATTTGAAAGTGCACCAAGTAATACGGTATTGACGGTTTTTGCATTGCCTGCTGCCAGCGCCAGATTCAGGCCATCGACAACAACGGATTCAGGAAATTGCTGGCAGATCTTCTGCGCCAGATTTTCTGGATAGGATTGCACTCCGCGAGCAACTGCCGGTGGAGAAATCTTCCAGTCAGTGACAACAACTCGTCCGTTTTTACGCAATAGAGGTAAGTAACGACATGTTTCAAGAAGTTCAAAACTGAATAGGATATCAACTTCCCCTTCCGGGATAATGGAAGAATAAACTTTCTCCCCATAACGGACGTGGGAAACCACACTGCCGCCACGCTGTGACATACCATGGATCTCATTTTTTTTAACATCCAGTCCAGCCATGAGCATCACTTCGGAGATAACTTCACTCGCCAGAAGAATCCCCTGCCCACCGACACCTGCCAATAAAATATTATTTACTTTACTCATGCTTTATCACCACATTCCTGAAAGGCATCAAATTTACAGGTTTGCAGACAAACCTTACAGCCAGTACAAATAATCGGGTCAACAATCGATTTTTTCTTCTCTGCATCCCAGATAATTGCCGGACAACCAATCTGCAGGCAGGCTCGACAGCCAGTACATTTATCGTGATCCACAAGGAGAGGCGGACGTGGAATCAGGTTATCACGTGGCACCAACATACACGGTCTGGTGGTTATGATAACAGAAACTTCGGGTCGAGCCATCTCTGCGCGAATCACCTTGCCGGTCAGCTCCAAGTCGTAGGGATCGAGAATGGTCACGTGTTTAACCCCGACAGCCCGGCAGAGCTGTTCCAGGTCAACCCGAGGCGCTTCCAACTCATTAAGCTGATAACCTGAGGTTGGATTTTCCTGCCGTCCGGTCATGGCGGTAATCCGATTATCCAGAATGATCAGGGTCGATGTCGATTTATTATAAACCATATCCATCAAACCATTAATTCCAGTATGGAGGAAGGTTGAATCGCCGATCACTGCAACAACTTTACGCCGTTCCTCTTCTGGTAAAACTTTGCTCATTCCTGTGGCGATGCCGACACTGGCTCCCATACAGATACAGGTATCCATTGCCGAAAGGGGCGGCATAAAGCCGAGGGTATAGCAACCAATATCTCCGCTGACATAGGCTTTTGCTTTTTTCAGTTCATAAAAAACTCCCCGGTGCGGACAACCTGGACACATACTCGGCGGCCGCGGCGGCAGATCCGCGGCGGTGTCCTCGGTTGGGGCATCCTGACCAAACAGTTGCATATTGATTCGCCCAGGGGTCAACTCACCACATAGAGAGATTTTATCTTTACCGATAACCTCAATCCCCATTGCTCGAACTTGCTCTTCAATAAAGGGATCCAATTCTTCAATTACATAGAGGGTTTTATAGTTAGCAGCAAAATCCCGGATCATTTGTTTGGGCAGGGGATAGACCATCCCCAGCTTCAGCACATCAGCATCCGGCATAGTTTCTTTAACATATTGATAAGAGACACCGGAGGTAATAACACCAACCTGACCTGCCCCTTTCTCTATCTGGTTAAATGATTGCTGACAGACCCATTTTTCCAGATCCAGGATCCGTTGTTCTATAATCGGATGGAGTTTGCGGGCATTTCCAGGCAGCATCACTAACTTGCCTGGATTACGTTCCAGTTTAGGTTCTGGAATTTCAATCGGGCGTTCTCCCAAAACAACAGTAGACTTGGAATGGGAAATTCTTGTGGTGCTGCGTAAAAACACCGGCGTATCAAACTGCTCACTAATCTCGAAGGCTAGCTTGGTATAATCAAGAGCCTCCTGACTGTCAGCAGGTTCCATCATCGGTATCTTGGCGAATTTGGCAAAATTACGGTTGTCCTGCTCATTCTGCGACGAATGCAACTCCGGGTCATCAGCAGTAACCAGCACCAGGCCACCACAAACCCCTGTATAGGATAAAGTAAATAACGGATCGGCCGCAACATTGACACCGACATGTTTCATTGTCACAAGAGACCGAGCACCACCAAAGCAAGCGCCAATGCCAACCTCCAGAGCCACTTTTTCATTCGGTGCCCAGGATGAGTTTATCTCTGGATATTGTGCGATCGTCTCAAGTATTTCAGTACTGGGAGTGCCAGGATAAGCACAGGCAACCAGAGCCCCCGCTTCATAGGTGCCACGGGCAATCGCTTCGTTGCCGGAAAGTAGAACTTTTTTCATAATAATCCTTGGATAAATAGTCATAGTTAAAAAGAGAAATCAGCTAAGCACCGGGGATAATAGGCAATCATCAGGAGCCTGTCAAACGAAGCATGATACCTTCCAGCAAACCGGAATCAGCAACCTTGAGAGTTGGAGGCTGAAATTGTTTCATCAGGGTTAATATAATCTGTAAACCCGGTAGAATCAGGTCGCCACGACCCTCTTCCATTCCGATTAAATTTTCTCTTTCTGCCACCGGAATACATTCAAGTTTTAATTGAAGTTCACTCAACCAACCTACTGATAGTTCGTGATTATTTATCAAGGATGAATTATATTCTTTAAGCTGAAGATGAATTGCTGCCAAAGTTGTAATGGTTCCTGCGGTTCCAATAAGGTGATATTTATTATTAGCTAAACCATGCAGTTTGAGAGTCTCAACGAATTGCAAAACAGTGGTATCTATTTTCTGTTGCCTCTGCGCGACAGAAAAAAAATCCTCACATAGCCTGACCACACCCAGCGGATAACTTTTTTGTAAAAGAATTTGACCGTCAACAATACAAACCAGTTCAGTGCTGCCACCACCGATATCAACCACGATAGCAGCCGCGGGAAGTGGATCAATAACCGATAAAACCCCCAGAGTCGTCAACAGGGCTTCTTCTTCTCCGTCAATAACTTCAATAGTTAAACCAGTTGTAGTGAAAACTGCATCAATCAATAATTGTCGGTTTTTTGCATTCCGTAGTGCTGCAGTACCAACCGCTCGAATCAGGCTAACATCCTGTGTTGAAATAACCTTCTTGAATGATTTCAGAGTTGTTAGAGTCTTTTCCAGTGTTGATTCGTCCAGCCCGGTTTGAACCGAACAGTTGCCAGCCAGTCGGGTGATTTCACGATAATAATGGTACGGTAAAACTATCTTATCACGAACATCTCCCAACAACATTCTGAGTGAGTTGCTGCCAATATCAATTGCTGCATACATCTACTTTTCTCCACTAAGTGCTGCAGAGACATTGTAAACATGATCACCAATTTTTTCATAGCTATGTAAGATGTCCAGAAAAATGAGTCCGGGTTGCACCGCACATTCACCTGTATTCAAACGGGCAATGTGGTTCATCCTCAGGGTGACTTCCAGTTCATCAATTGCATCTTCATAAGCAATTGCTTTTGCGCCAATATTTTTATCATTATTTTGCATAGCATTAATAACATACTGTAGAAATTCATAAGTTCTATCAGCAATATTGACAACTTCATTATTGCCTATATACGAAAATGAAATTTTACCTTCATATTTACGCATCCCAAGGAGCCAGAGATTTTCACAGTGGTCACCGATGCGCTCGAGATCATTGACTATATTCATCAATGCGCCAAGGGATTCAGACGTTTCTGGTGAAATAGCTTTTTGCGATAATTTGACCAGAAAGTCCATAATTTCCCGTTGCAGAATATTGACCAATTCTTCTTTTTTCTCCAGAATACGAATTCTTTTGTAATTATTATCTTCCAAAAAATGACTGGTTTCCTCAAGCATCTCTAAAGTCAACTGTGCCATCCGAATGGTTTCACGGCGTGCCTGTCCGATTGCAACCGGTGGTGTATTCAAGACCCGGTCATCAATAAACCTGACCCGCTGAGTTTCCATTGTATCTTCACCCCGAATAATCAGGGTTGAAAACTTCGCCAGTAGACCAATAAACGGGAGAAAAATAAGAGTATTGATAACATTAAACAGGGTATGGGTATTCGCAATATGCCGAGCAATATAGGGCTTATCTCCTATTTCAGCAGCAAAGCTATTGGCCTGGGCTTGGGTTTGAATGACAAAATCAGCATCACCCGGAGTAATAAGGGCTACTAACTTCATAAAGACAGGCATAAATAGCAGCATGTAGACAACCCCAATGGCATTAAATAAAAAATGGGAAAATGCGGTTCTTTTTGCCGCCTGATTAGTTCCGATTGCTGCAATATTAGTCGTAATTGTCGTCCCAATATTTTCACCAAGAATCAGAGCAACACTGGCTTCAAAAGATATCAGCCCGGAACTTGCCAGAGCCAGGGTCATACCAATAGTTGCACTACTGCTCTGGACAATCACTGTAACCAGAGCCCCGATTAAAACCCCGAGCAACCTGTAATCGCCTACCAATATGAACAGTTGCCTGAAATCATCACTGGCTTTTAAGGGGTAAAATCCATGTTTCATGGTTGCAAGACCAAAAAATAGCAGTCCAAAGCCAAGAATGATTTCACCAATGAAAATATATTTTTTATTTTTACTGAAGAGCTTGAATGCGGCACCAAGTCCGATTGCCGGAAGGGCATATTGGGTGATATTGAAAGCGATTAATTGTGCGGTAATCGTCGTACCAATATTTGCCCCGAGTACGACCCCAATTGATTGAACCAAAGACAACAGCCCGGCGTTAACAAAACCGATAACCATAACAGTTGTTGCACTTGACGATTGAATAATTGCTGTCACTGCAATCCCAACCATAGTCCCAACAAGTCGGTTTTCGGTAAGTGCAGCCAGAATCTTCCGCATCTTATCACCGGCAATTTTCTGTAAACCTTCCGACATAATTTTCATGCCGAACAGAAACATTCCCAGACCACCCAACAAACCAAAGATTAATTGCTGATTAAATAAAAGCGACATGATCCCTCAAAAGCACTGAAGTTACGAATACTTAGGAAAAAGAGATTACAAACCTTAATAACGGTTAGACGTAGAGATAATATATCGCAAGTCAGGTTTTAACAACAAAAAAGCCGGCTGAAAAGTAGCCGGCTTAATAAAAAAACTTTAAAAAAATATCAACCTTATCGCGTCAAACTAGCCGCAAGCATCGTCCGGTAAGCGTTTTTTGCACTCCTGATTCGACGACTGAAAATCCTGACAATATTCAAGGTCAGTTGCATTCCAAGGCGGGGTTTTTCGCTGACAAGAATGTTGAAATTTTCTCGACACAAACTATAAAGAACAGCATCTTTGGAAATTCTAGCCGTAGCAGAGCGATTTCCGCCATCAATAACTGCCATCTCACCAAAGACATCACCTGCACCCAATTCGATCAGCTCCTGTTCATCAACTTCAGCCAGCATTTGAGATATCTTCACAGTTCCTTGCTTCACCAGATATAAGGCTTCCCCGGGCATGTTTTCGATAAAAACAGTTTTCCCCTCTGGCACCTGGCTCAAGGTAAAAATAGAGCTGAGATATTCTATTTCTTTTGCTGCCAACCCTTTAAATAGAGGACTTTTTGACATGTCAGAAAAGTTGATTTGGCACACAAATTTTCCTTTTTTTTACGGTTCTATCCACCAAACAAAGGTGGATGTGACATAGTCTGACATTGTTGTGATGGATAATAGCTCCACAAGGAGGTATATCCATGAATCTAAATCAGTTTCGCGATAGGTTTCCCGATGAAGG